>NZ_JAZHPF010000008.1 GCF_036543075.1 Deinococcus sp. YIM 134068 | reverse complement strand
TGGGCGACACTGTTCCCGCCATTCGAGCTGAGGTGGCAGGGGCCTGGTCCCTGCCACCTCCCTGCCCGAAATGTCGCGCCTGCACAGCTTTATGCAGCGGTCCTTGAATATCCCCGAAGTACAGCTAAGGTGAGGGCGTGAGCTTTACGGACTTTCCCGACCCTCAGCGCGCGTGGGCGTATCGTCCGGCCTCTCCCCTGGTGGGTGCGGCGGGCGGGCCGCTCTCCGGGCTGACCTTCAGCGTCAAGGACCTGTACGGCGTTCCCGGCTGGCCGCTGCGGGCCAGCACGCGCGCCCCCGTTCCCGACCCTGGCGAGAGCGTCCTCGTGCGGCGGCTGCTCGACCTCGGTGCCTCGGCGGTGGGCAAGACGCACCTGCACGAGATTGCGCTGGGCATCACGGGCATGAACGGCTTCGGCGGCACGGCGAATCCCTTCGACCTCGCCCGGATGTCCGGCGGCAGCAGCAGCGGTGCGGCGGTGAGCGTGGCACTCGGGCAGGTGAACTTCGCGTTGGGAACGGACACGGGCGGCTCCATCCGCGTTCCGGCGGCGTGGTGCGGCGTGGTCGGGTACAAGCCGACGAAGGACCACCCGGCGTGGAGCACGGAGGGTGTGCTGCCCCTCTCGTGGACGTGCGACCACGCGGGGCCGCTTGCACAGGACGTGCGGACGGTGGTACGTGTTCACGAGGCGCTGACCGGGCGGGAGGTCGCGCAGCAGGACTGGGCGGGCGTAAGGGTCGGCCTGTGGTTGCCGGATGGCTGGGTGGACGACGGGGTGAGGCGGGCGGTGCGGGCCTTCGCCGCGCGGCTGGAAGGTCTGGGCGCACTTGTGGAGGTGGTTCACCTCCCCGAAGTCCTCGACGCCTACTCCCCCATCGTGTTGAGCGAGGCGGCGCGAGTTCACGCCGAAGCCTTGCAACAGGACGACCCCGGCTTCACCCCCTTTACGCTGGGGCTGTTGCGGCAGGGACAGGCGTTGACGGCGGAGAAAATGGAGGAGGCGTTCGAGCGGCGGAACGTCTACCGTACCCAGCTCGACCACCTGTTCGACCGCTGCGACGTGCTCCTCGCCCCCGCCGTGCCCACCCCGCCGCCCCTCATCGGGCAGGACGAGGTGGAGATCGGGGAGGGCCGCACCCTCCTGCGCCGCGCCGTCCTGCGCCTCACCGCTCCGTTCAGCCTGCTTGGTGCGCCGACCGTCGCCCTCCCCACCTCCACCCCCTTCGTCGGCGTGCAACTCGTGGCCCGGCACGGGGAGGACAACCGATTGCTGGGGCTGGCGCTCGCGTTGGAGGGCTAGGATGGGGGGCATGATCCGGGCGCGGGCGTTTCTGCTGGGGCTGCTGTCCCTCCTCTCCGTCGCGTCGGCCCAGACGCCGCAGACCCAGACGCTCCAATGGGGTGCTTTGACCGTGAGCGTCACCCCGCGTCCACCGGGCGGCTCCGACACTGAGGCGCGAGCCGTCATCAGCAACAGGAGCCGGACCCTCCTCACCGTGAAGGGGTGGGCCGTGGAGGCGGTGTTGCGTTCCATACGTCCCGGCGGCCAGCCCGAACTCGTGCTGAGCGCCTACTCGGGCGGCGCACACTGCTGCACGACCCTCTATGTCTTCACGCAGGACACGGGCCGGGTGGAGAACCTCGCCGTCTTCGAGGCGGGGGACGACCCGGGCCGCTGGGCCGACCTGAACGGCGACGGCACCCAGGAACTCGTCTGGGGCAGCAACACCCTCGCCTACTACGACTGGTCCTTCGCCGCGAGTCCCTTCCCGGTGACTGTTCTCGGCTGGGACGGCGTGCGCCTCGCCGACCGCACGCGCGCCTTCGCCTACGTGCCGGGGCAGCGGGCAGCGCGGGAGCTGCGGGAGGTGCTGAGCGGCCTCGACGCGGGCGAGGGCACGGACGACCTCAAGCCCCGCCTCGCCGGGTACTTCGCAAATATGGTGCTGGCGGGCCGGGGCGCGGAGGCCGAGGGGGTATTGAACACGCAGGTCTTTCCCCGCTCCCCCGGTCTGCGCACGTGGTTCACCACCCACCGCACGGGCCTCGTGAACGCCACCTATGCCCAGCCGGAGGGCCGCGTGCGGGCCGTGAACAGCGCCGTCTATCCGCTCAAGGAGCCGGGGCAGCCCTGAAGTGTGCCGTGTCAGACACGCTTCATGAGTCCGGCTTAGCCTCCGGCATGTCCTCCAGAACGTGGTCCCGTCTCCTGCCCGCCGCCCTGCTCCTGCCCACCCTGACGGGCTGCGCCTTCGGGGCGTACCTGAATCCGAGTACGTCGCTGGAACGCGCCCTGAACGGGACCTACGAGGGCATCGGCGTGGGGGGCACGGGCCGGGTGCCCTACCGCCTCGTGCTGAGCGTGCAGGAGCGCGAGGGGCGGGCGAGCGGCGTCATGACCAATCTGGAGAGCCGCAAGGCCTACGCCGTGAGCGGCAAGTTCCAGCGCGGGGAGAACGGCGGCGGGATCGACGTGGGCCTCTTCGAGGAGGGCAACAAGTACCGGGGCACCCTGCGCGGCCAGATCACGGGGACGAAGTTCAGCGGCGTCCTGCGAACCGTGCTGCTCGGGCGCGAGCTGCTGGGGTACAACGTGACGCTCGACAAGCAGACGGGGGAGTACGTTCCGCCCCCGGCGGCGGCCACGCCTGCTCCGGCTCCCGTGACGCCCGTTCCCACCCCCCCCTGAGTTCCAGGTCCTGAGTCCCTCCCGCCCCAACCCCACCCATGAGCGCCCTGCCAACTGGGGATGAAGTGAATCCGGCTGGCGTGGGCCGGGAGGGACGCCGACAATCGGGGACGGGGTGGCGACATGCCTGTGACGCGCTTTCTCGACCGCCGGGACGCGGGGCGACAACTCGCTCAGCGACTTCTCGTAGCGGGGGAATGGCCGGACGCGACGGTCCTCGCCCTGCCACGTGGCGGGGTGCCGGTGGCCGCCGAGATCGCGGACGCGCTGGGTGCCCCCCTCGACGTGTTCCTCGTCCGCAAGCTCGGCCTGCCCGCCTACGAGGAGGTGGCGATGGGGGCCATCGCGTCGGGTGGCGTACGGGTCCTCAACGAGGAGGTCGTGCGTCTGGGCCGCGTGACGCCGGAGGAATTGGAGGCGGTCGAAAGGCGCGAACGGGCGGAACTGAAGCGCCGCGAGCGGGCCTACCGGGAGGGCAGCACTCCCGCCCCCATCACGGGTCACACGGTCATTCTTGTAGACGACGGGCTGGCGACCGGGGCCACAATGCGGACGGCCCTCCTCGCGCTGCGGCCCCTCTCCCCCACCCGCGTGGTCGTCGCCGTGCCCGTCGCTCCATCCGAGGTCTGCGAGACGCTCGACGCCGACGGGGTGGTCTGCCTCCTCACCCCGCCGGACTTCCACGCGGTCGGCCAGTTCTACGAGAACTTCCACCAGACGACCGACGAGGAGGTGCGGGAACTGCTCGCCCGCGCCGCCCCACCCCAGGAGTGACCCCATGACGACCTCCGACCTGACCCAGGCCCTCCGCGATGCTTCTTTTCCCCTGACTGGAGCCTCCGACGACTACGACGGGCTGCTGGAACGCATCGGCGACGCGCGCTTCGTCCTCATCGGTGAGGCGTCGCACGGCACGCACGAGTTCTACCGGGAGCGGGCGCGGCTGACGCGGCGGCTGATCGAGGCGCGCGGCTTCACGGCGGTCGCGGTGGAGGCCGACTGGCCCGACGCCTACCGGGTGAACCGCTACGTGCGCGGGCAGGGCGAGGACGCCGACGCCCTGGAGGCGCTGGGCGACTTCCAGCGGTTCCCCAAGTGGATGTGGCGCAACGAGGACGTGCGGCAGTTCGTGGACTGGCTGCGGGGGCACAACGAGCGCCATCCGGGGGCGGGGGCGGGCTTCTACGGGCTGGACCTCTACAGCCTGCACCGCTCCACTCGGGAGGTCATTGAATATTTGGAGGCGGTGGACCCCGAGGCGGCGGGCCGGGCGAAGAAACGGTACTCGTGCTTCGAGCAGTTCGGGGAGAATCCGCAGGCGTACGGCTACGCCACCGAGTATGGGCGCAAGGAACCCTGCGAGGACGCCGCCGTCGCGCAACTCCTCGAACTCCAGCGCCGGGAGGCCGAACTGGCGCGCGGGCCGCTCGCGGAGGACGAACACTTCTTCGCCGAGCAGAACGCCCGCCTCGCCAAGAACGCCGAGAGCTACTACCGCGCGATGTTCCGGGGCCGCGACGAGTCGTGGAATATCCGTGACACCCACATGTTCGAGACGCTGGAGGCGCTGGTGGACCACGGCGAATCACAGGGCCGCCCGCAGAAGATCGTCGTCTGGGCGCACAACTCCCACCTCGGCGACGCCCGCGCGAGCGAGATGGGCTGGCGGCGGGGCGAACTCAACCTCGGGCAACTGACGCGCGAACACTGGCCGGACGACACGTTCATCGTCGGCCTCAGCACCCATCACGGCACTGTGACCGCCTCCGATGACTGGGACGAACCCGCCCGCACCAAGCGCGTGCGCCCCGGCCTCTCGGGCAGTTTGGAGGAGATGCTGCATGACGTTGGGGGCGATTTTTGGCTCGACCTCCGTGCGGGGAACGCGGCGACCGACGATCTCCGCGACGAGGAGCGGTTGCAACGCTTCATCGGCGTGATCTACCGCCCCGACACCGAGCGCCAGAGCCACTACGTCCACACCCGCCCCGGCGAGATGTACGACGCCCTGCTCCACTTCGACGAGACGAGCGCGTTGATGCCGCTGGACGCAACTTCGGGGGTGGAGGACGAGGGCGAGGTGCCGGACACGTTCCCGGTGGGAGAATAGAAGGTCTCAGCTCACGTCACTGGGGCCAGGGCTTGCTAATCACGAAACGCCCGCATTTGTCCTCGCGGATGAAGGAAAAGCCCTTCGCAGAACCAATGAAATCCTCTCGTTCCAGCACCATCACATCGTCCCGTGAGAAACCGCAAGAAGGACGGGGATGGATGTCATAGACGTATAGCCTCAATCCCTTACCGCCCGCCTTGAAAATGCCAATCTCCGGTCTGGAGGCCCAATCATCAGAACTAACATTCAGAGGCATGAAGACGAGACGCTGCTTGTCCTCGTAGAGAGATTCCATCTCTGTTACAAGCACCTTCGTCCTGGTACGTAGGTCGAAGAGGTAGGTCATGGTGTAGGTCAACGCCCCACTGTTGGTGGCCCGAAGCATGAGATAGCGTCCGAAGACCAGCTTCGTCTCTGGAGAATCCCCCTCATAGCGGTGGTGCCACGTTCGCATGTTGACGCTGATCGTTACGACCGAGTTGTTGCAATTTACCCGGACGCCCTGCGGCAGGGTATAGCCGCACGAGACGAAACCCGGAGAGGCGGCCAGCCCCCACGAGGGGAGGGACAACCCACAGAGCGTCAGCCACATCTTCCCGAAGCTGCAGTTCATGGCCGAAGTCTACGGCCCTACCCCCCCCGCGCCTCCACCTCCGCCTGCTTCGCGCCCCAGGCTTCCATCCGCGCCTCCAACTGCACTTCGAGGTCGTGGGCGGCCCGGCCCAGCGTGGCGAAATCGGCGTCCGGTGGGGCGGAGGCTAGCGCGGCCTGTGCGTCCATCAAATCTGCCTCCAGCCGCGCAATGTCCGCCTCGATGGCCTCCACTTCGCGCTTGAGGTGCCACAGGCCCTTGCCCCTCGGCGCGGTGGGCCTGGGCGCGGGCTTGACCTCCGCCGGGGCCTCCGCCTGCGCCGGGCGGTGCCTGGCCTTGTAGTCGGCCCAGCCGGGATACTCGTAGAAGTGCCCGTCCTCGATCAGCCAGATGCGGTCGGCCAGCCCCTCGATGAAGGCGCGGTCGTGGCTCACCATGACGAGGGTGCCCGCGTAGGCGGTCAGCGCGTCCTCCAGCCCCTCCACCATCTCCATGTCGAGGTGGTTCGTCGGCTCGTCGAGCACGAGGAGGTTGTGGTCCTCCTGCGCGAGCTTGAGCAGCGCCAGCCGCGCCCGCTCGCCGCCGGAGAGGATGGCCGCCCGCTTGTCGTGCTGGTCGTAGGGAAACATGAACGTGCCGAGGAGGTCGTGCGCCTCCGGGTCCTTCTGGACGTACTCGCGCGCCACGTCGTACAGGGTCTGCGAGGGGTCCACGCCGCGCAACGCCTGATCGTAGTAACCGACGGAGACGCGGGCACCCGTCAGGACGTGGGCACGGGGATCGTCCGCCCGGTCCAATCCGAGCAGGACGCGCAGTAGCGTCGTCTTCCCCGCCCCGTTGCGCCCGATGATCGCCACGCGGTCGCCCCGGCGCAGTTGGACGTTCACGCCCGCGAAGAGGGTCCGGCCCGCGACGCGGCGGGTCACGTGCCGGGCGTCGAGGACCACGTCCCCGCTTGGGGGCGCGTGGAAGGTGATGCGAGTGGTGCGCTCCTCGGCGGGCGGGGCGGCGGTGGCGCGGGCCTGCATCCGGTCCACGCGCGCCTGCATGGCCTTCGCGCGGCGGGCGAGCTTGCTCATGCCCAGACCCCAAATCTTCATCCGGTCGGCGCTGGCCTGAAGCGTGGCGATCTGTTTGGCGTCCTGCGCCGCCTGCGCCGCCTGCCGTTCCAGATCGGCAGCCAGCGTTTCGCGGAAGGTCGTGTAGCCGCCGGGATAGACCTTCAGCCCACCGCCCCGCAGGTACGCCGTCTCGCGCGTCACGGCGTCGAGGAAGGCGCGGTCGTGGCTGATGGCGAGGACCGCGCCGGGGTAGCGGCCCAGGAAGGTCTCCAGCCACTCCACCATCACGATGTCGAGGTGGTTCGTCGGCTCATCCAGCAGGAGAACGTCCGGGTTCTCCACGAGGAGGGCGGCGAGACCCAGGCGGGTACGCTCGCCGCCGGAGAGGGCGGAGGCGGGTTCCTGTTCGCGCCCCCGGAACCCGAAGGCGAGGGTCACGGCCTCGCGGCGGCTGCGGCGCTCGTACCCGCCCCGGCGGGCGTAGTGTTCCAGCAATTCCTCGTGGTGCAGCACGCTTTCCGGGGTGCCGTCCGCCATCGCCGCCGCCGCCCGCTCCAGCTCGGCCTCCAGCGCGTCGAGGTCGTGGAAGGCGGCCTCCAGCACCGCCTCCACGGTCGCCCCCTCGGGGAAGGTGGGGTCCTGCGTCAGCGCCCGTACGCGCACGCCGGGAGCGCGGCGCACCGTTCCGCCGTCGGGGGAAAGTTCACCCGTGAGCAGCTTGAGGAGAGTACTTTTTCCCGCCCCGTTGCGCCCCACCAGCCCCACCCGGTCGCCCGGCTGCACGGCGAAACTCACCCCCGCCAACACGGTCAGGGGGCCGTACTCCTTGGAGGCGTCCACGGCGGCGACAAGCACGCGGGGCAGTATAGGGGCTGGGGGGAAGGTCGCCAGTCGCCAGGGACCGGTCGCCAGAGAGGGCAGGAAGACCCGCCGCCTTTGCTTTTCGCCCCTCCCCTTGAGGGGGGAGGCTGGGACTGGCACAGCTCCGCAGGAGAGGGGGTGAAGCGGGCACGGCGTCCAAAGGCCAGTCGGAAGGTCAAGGCTCCCGCTAGACGGTCGGGCCGCCCACACGCCCCCTCACCCCAGCCCTCTCCCACGAGGGGAGAGGGAGCAAAACAGACTATTTGGTGGGACTTGCGTTCAACTCAACATCCTCATTCCCGAGAATGTGCCTTCCCGAACGAAGCCGAAAATCCGACAAAAGCTTCTCAATGAATCCTTTAGACTGTGCGTCGTGAGAAGAATGGCCGTCTGGATGGGCGTCTGCGTCCTGCTTGCCGGGGGCGTGACGCGGGCGGCCCCTCCCAGTTCCCAGGGGGGAGCGCCCCTGCGGGTGCAGTATCTGACGGGCCGCGCCGAACTGCTCGGGGAGGGCAACGTGTGGCGGGCGGCGAGCGGCACGCCCACCGTCGCGCTGGGGCTGCGGGTGGGCACGGGCCGGGCGCGCGTGGCGAGCACGGGCGGCAAGTACGCGGGCAGCGTGCTGCTGGCGAGCGCGTCGCGGCTGGGGGTGTTGCGCGACGAGGCGAACTTGCTGGAGGGCAACTTCCTGCTGGAGGGGCCGGTGGCCGTTCACGTGCGGGGCAAGCATCTGGTGATGGACCGGGCGGGGCGGGCACGGGTGGACCTGCGGGGCGACGTGACCCGCCGCGTCGCCGTGACGAGCGGCAGCCTGCGGGTGGCCCTGGGCGGGCGCGCCGTCACCGTGGGCGAGGGGCAGCAACTCGACCTGGCCTCTGGGTCGGTCTCGGCCTTCCGGGAGGAGGACCCGTGGTACGCCGCGCAGTTCACCGGGGTCGGTGAGGCCACCGTTCAGGCCCTGCGCGGGACGGTGCGGGTGACGCGCGGGGCGGAGATCAGGCCCGCCGCCGTGCGCGACCGCCTCAATCCCGGCGAGCGCCTCACCACCGGGGAGGGGTCGTGGGCGGAGGTGGAGTTCACGGGGGGCGGCTACCTGCGGCTCCAGTCGCACAGCGAGCTGAGCGTCACGGGGGCCGAGGGGACCGGGCGGGGCCGCGAGGTCACGTTGCAGCTCTCACGTGGCAGCGCCTGGAACGTGGTTCCGGGCAGTCCGGGCACGCCCGGCGGCCTCCAGCTCAGCACCCCGGTCGTCAGCACCGCCGCGCGCGGAACGGTCTTCCGGGTGGACGCGGGTGGGCGCGTCAAGGTACTGGACGAGGCGGTGGCCGGTCCCAGCCAGAGCACGGCGGCGGACGCGGAGGCACCGCGTCCCCTCACCCTGACCCTCGACCCGGTGCGGGGCCGCGTGCGGGACCTCACCCTCTCGGCGCGCAGCCTGCCCGACGCGCGGGTGACGGCCACCGTCGCGGGCCGCCGCCTCTCCCTCACGCGGGAGGGCGACCGCTTCCGGCTGGGGCGGCTGGACCCCCCGCTCCCCGAGGGCACCTACACCGTGCGGGTGAGCGCCCAGCGGCGGGGCGAGGCGGCGACCCGCTGGCAGACGGTGGTGATCGACCGCACGCCGCCCGCCCTGAGCGCCCTGCGCGCCGAGCGGGTGGGCCGCTCCCTGACGGTGACGGGCACGGTGCGTGACGACGGCCCCGTGACGCTGACGACGCGGCTGGGCGACCAGACCTTCACCCGGCGGGTACAGGGGAACTTCCGGTGGCTGCTGCCCGCGCCGGGCACGCCGCCCCGGATCGTGGCGCGCGACGAGGCGGGGAACGAGAGCTATGCCAACCTCCCCTGAGCAGTCGCTGGCGCGCTACACCATTCCGGTGGCCGCCGTGCTGGGCCTGAGCCTCGCCCTGCTCGCGCCGAGAAACGACCGCCTGTGGGACGCCGTGAACCGGGCGCTTCCCACCCCGCCCGACGCCCGCGTGGTCGTGGTCGGCATCGACGACGCCTCGCTGGGCGACTACGGGCAGCTCTCCGGCTGGCCGCCCGAGTTGTACGGTCAGGCGCTGCGGACGCTGACGGAGGCGGGGGCGCGGGCCGTGGGGCTGGACGTGCTCCTGAGCGACCTCGGCAGCTCCGGCGTCGCGCTCGCGGGCCTGTTCTCGCGGCCCAACGTGGTCCTCGCCACCGCGCCCGGCGAGACGGGCACCCTGCCCCCCGGCTGGACTTCCCCCACCGGCGTGAGCGCCCTGAACCTCGGGCCGGGCGGGGTCGTGCGCTCCTTTCAGACGGCGTACCGCACCCAGGACAATCGGCTGGAACCCAGCTTCGCCCGGCAGGTCGCGGTGGCGGCGGGCGAACCGGCCCCGCTCGACACGGTGCCCCGTCCGCTGCGTGCCGTCGCGGTGGGTGCGGCGGGCACGTCGGTCCTCCCCTTCCGGGACGTGGTGAACGGCAACGTGCGCTTCGCCGACCTGCAAGGCCGGGTGGTCCTGATCGGCCTGACCGCCTCCGGGCTGGCGGGTCCGGCACTCAGCGACGTGCGCGGGAGTGAGGTGCCCGGCGTGCTGCTTCAGGCGCGGGCGGTCTCCAGCCTGCTCGGCCCGCCCTTCCGCCCCCTGCCGACATGGCTCACGGCGCTGCTGTGCGTCGGGGCCGCCGTGGGCGCGGTGCTGGCGCGCGGGCTGTGGGGCTTCGGCCTCGCGCTCGCCACGCTGGGCCTCGCCGTGCCGCTGTGGCTGGTGAACGTGCTGTTTCCGGGCGTCACCGTCTCCGTCGCCGCCATCCTGGGCACCGCCCTCGTCGCGCTGGAGCGGTGGTGGAACCTGCGCCACCTCGGCACGCGCGACCCCTTGACGGGTCTGGGCAACCGCCTCGCCTTTACCCGCGCCGTGGAACACCGCTGGCCGGGGCGTGAGGGAAGGCCCGTGGGGCTGCTCCTCGTGGACCTCAGCGGCTTTCGCAAGGTCAACGACGTGTATGGCCGCGCCGCCGGGGACGAGCTGCTGCGCGACCTCGCCTCCCGCATCGGCTCGCAGGGACGGCGGGGGGATGTCCTCTTCCGCTGGGGACCCGACGAGTTCGCCGTTCTGCTCGACAACACCGACGAGGACGACCTTGCCCGCCTCAGCGACTCGGTGCGCGACTCGCTCGACGCCCTCACCTACCGCGACGTGCCTCTCTCCGTCAGCTTCGGGGCCGCCACCACCGACTCGGACATCCGCACGCCCGAGGAACTGATCGAGGCCGCCAGCCGCAACCGCTACCGGATGAAGTATCAGCGGGAGCAGGGAGAGTAGGGAAGCTATCAGCAATCAGCCCTCAGCCGTCAGCAGAAGACGGAGAAAGCAACAGCCGCCAGCATCTCGCTGACGGCTAACCGCTGACGGCTGACCGCTCCTCCCCTACCTCCCCGCCAGCCCCTGCCAGATGCCCGGATTCGCCACCCACCCGTACCACAGGTTCGGCAGGATGCCCAGCACGGTCACGCCGACGACGCCGAGGGCGACCGTGAGGGTGGTGGGCGTGCGCTCACCGTGGGGGTACTCGCGCGCCGGGGTGCGGTCGGGCATGAACATCAGCATGCCGGGGCGCAGGTAGTAGACGAGCGCGGCGACGCTGGTAAGGGCCGCGAGGACGGACAGCCACACGTACCCGTTCTGGAAAGCCGCCTGAAACGCGAGGTACTTGCCGAAGAAGCCCGCGAAGGGCGGCAGCCCCGCCAGCGACGCGAGGCACACCGCGAGCGCGGCGGCGTAGGCCGGGTGGCGGTAGTACAGGCCGCGCAGGTCGGTGATGGTCATGCCCTCCTCACTGCGTTGCAGGGCGGCCACGATGGCGAGGGCGGCGGCGGTCATCAGCGTGTAGACGAGGAGGTAGTAGCCCAGCGCCGCGCCCCCCACCTCCGGCGTGCCGAGCAGCGCCATCGCCAGAAAGCCCGTGTGGGCCACCGCAGAGTAAGCGAGCATCCGCTTGAAGTTGGGCTGGAACAGGGCGGCGGCGTTCCCCACGATCAGGGTCGCGGCGGTGAGAACCTGGAGGGTGGACGCCCAGCCCGGCGCGGAGGCGAGCGCCCCGCCGAACACGCGCAGCATCCCCGCGAAGGCCGCGACCTTGACCACCGTGCTCAGGAAGAGGCTCACGCTCGTCGGTGCGCCCGTGTACACGTCCGGCGTCCACTGGTGGAACGGCGCGAGCGCCACCTTGAACCCGAAACCCGCGAGCAGCAGCAGCGCCCCGCCAACGAGGATGCCGACGTTCGCCGGGGTCAGCCCGCCCGCCCGCTCGGCGATCACCGCGTAACTCAGGCTTCCCGTCGCCCCATACACGAAGGCGATGCCGTAGATCAGGATGGCGCTCCCCACCGCGCCGAGGAGGAAGTATTTCAGGCCCGACTCCTCCGCCCGGCGCGAGTCTTGCAGGGTGGCGAGCACGTAGCTGGCGAGGCTCATGATCTCCAGCCCTATGAGCATGGTGATGAGGTCGCCGGAAAAGGCGATGAGCAGCGTGCCCGTGATCGCGTACATGAGCATGGCGTCGAACTCCGGGAAGCTCACACGGGCGCGGTAGGCCGTGTCGAGGCTCACGAGCAGGGTCATGATGCTGCCGACGAGGATGGTCAGGCCGAGGAGCAGGGCGGCGTTATCCGCTTGGAGGGAGCCGCCGAACGCGGTGGCCCCGCTGTTCCACAGGGTCGCCATGCTCACGCCGCTGAGAACGAGGAGCACGAGGTTGATGATCGTCAGCGCCCGCCGGGGCAGGTGGAAGCCGAGGACGGTACTCGACACCGCCCCCGCGAGCACGATCAGGATGGGCAGCATGGGCGCGAGGGCCACGTCGGGAACTTGCAGCATCTACTGGCCCCCCAGACCGGAGAGAACCCCGCGCACGGCGGGTTGAATGAGCCGCAGGGCGGGTGCGGAGTACACCCCGAAGAACACGGCCACGGCGAGCGGCAGCGCGAGCACCAGCCACTCGGTCCCCCGCACGTCCCATGCGCGCACCGCGCCGAGGGGACGGCCCTGCCAGAAGGTCGTCTGGAAGGCGGTCAGCGCGTAGGCGGCGGCGGCGATGGTGGACAGGCCCGCCACGAGGGTGATCCACGGCTGCACCTGATATGCCCCCAGCAGCACGCTGAATTCCCCGATAAAGCCCGCCAGCCCCGGCACCGCGATGGAGGCGAACCACAGCGCCATCGTCAGCCCGCCGAGCGCCCCCGCCTGCGTCATCACGCCGCCGACGCGGGTGCTGAGGCTGCCGATGCGCTCCTGCAACATCCCCACCGAGAGGAACAGCGCCCCCGTATACACGTTCTGGAAGGCGAGCAGGTACATCGCCCCGATGGTCGCCGTCTCGTTCAGGCTGAACACGCCGAGGCCCACGAAGCCCATGTGCGAGAGGCCCGCGTAGGCGAGCAGCCGTTTCCAATCGGTCTGCCGGAAGGCGATCCACGCCGCGTACAGGGCGGTGAAGGCGGCGAGGCCCATCAGGAGCGGGCGAAGTTGTTCAGACGCGTCGGGAAACAGCGGGATGCCGAACTGGAAGATGCCGTACCCGCCTACCTTATACAGGGTGCCCATCACGTCGGGCACGCCGCTGTCGTGGTTCTGCTCGTGGAAGTCGGGGAGCCAGGCGTGCATGGGCCACAGCGGCAGCTTGACCGCCATCGCCGCGAGAAAGCCGAGGTACAGCCACGTCTGCGCCGCGCCCGTCACCGGATTTCGCACGAGGTCGGCCAGCGCGAAGGTCGGGCTGCCGCCGTAATACTTCACGCCGATGATGGAGAGCAGCATCAGCAGGCTGCCGAACAGCGTGTAGGCCGCGAACTTGACGAGCGCCCGCATCCGGTTCGGCTTGCCGTAGATGGCGAGCATCATCAGCGCGGGGAGCAGCGCGTCCTCGAAGAAGACGTAGAACAGCACGAGGTCCTGCGCGGCGAAGATGCCGATGAGGCCCGTCTCCATCGCCAGCACCAGCGAGAGCATCGTCCCCGGATTGTCCACCCGCCGCGCCGCGTACAACACGGCGACGAAGGACATGAAGGCCGTCACGAGCGCGAGCGCGAGGCTCACGCCCTCCAGCGCCACCGAGTACGTGATGCCGAGCGCGGGCACCCACGGGACGCTGAACAGCTCCGAGCCGCCGCCCCGCCAGATCAGCAACCCCAGCCCCAGCGTGAGGGCCGCGACGAAGCCCGCGACCTCCTCGCGCCAGCGCCGGGGCACCGCGAAGAGGAGCAGGCTGCCCAGGAGGGGCAGGAAGATCATGAGGTGGATCATGGTTGCGCTCCGGGAGTTGGGGGATGAGGGGTCGAGGGGTCAAGGGGTCGAGGGGTCGAGAGGAGCACGGGAAGTCCCTCGACGCCTCGACTTCTCGACTTCTCGACTCCCAACGGTCCCCCCCTCACGCCCCACTTCCAATCGTCTTCAGCGCCCAGTACCCCAGAATCAGCGCCGTCCCCAGCAGCATGGACACCGCGTAGGCGCGCACGAAGCCGCTCTGCCAGCGGGTGAAGAGTCCACCCGGCGCGGCGCTGTTGCGCGCGATACCGCCCAGAGTACTGTCCACGCCCCGGTCCACCACGTCCAGACCCTCGGCGATGGCGCGGCTGGGAGCGCCGATCAGCCCGTCGTACACGCGGTCCAGATACAGGGCGTTCGTGCTGACGCGGCCCAGCGGCCCGTCGGCCAGCACCCGGCGGCGGTGTTCGGCAAAGGCCCACAGCAGCCCACCCACCCCGGCGGCGACGGCAAGCGCGGTGAGCAGCCATTCCGTCGCCACGGGAATCTCGTGAACCTCCACCGGGATTGCGCGGCCCAGGTAGTCGTCGAAGGCGTGCCCGCCGCCCAGGAAGGTCGGCACGTTCAGGAATCCGGCGAGCGTGGCGAGCGCGGCGAGGATGCCCAGCGGCACCTTGATCAGCGTGTCGGCCTCGTGTGGGTGCGCGACGTGGCCCCGGTACTCGCCGCGCCACACCAGGAAGTACCAGCGCCCCATGTAAAAGGCGGTCAGCAGCGCCACCCCCAGCCCGACCACGTACAGCAGAGGGTCGGCCTCGAAGGCGGCGGCCAGAATCGCGTCCTTCGAGAAAAAGCCGCTCCAGATCGGGATTCCCGCGATGGCGAGGACCCCGACGAGCGACATGATGTGCGTGAAGGGCATGAACTTTCGCATCCCGCCCATCGCCCGCACGTCCTGTTCCTCGTGGAGCGCGTGGATGACCGCGCCCGCCGAGAGGAAGAGCAGCGCCTTGAAGAAGGCGTGCGTGAGCAGGTGGAATACGCCCGCCGAGTAGGCGTGCAGCCCGACCGCCATGAACATGTATCCCAGTTGCGAGACGGTGGAGTAGGCCAGAATCTTCTTGATGTCATGCTGGTTGAGCGCCGACAATGCCCCATACAGTGCCGTCAGACCTCCGACCCACGCGACCCAGGTGGACGCCACAGGCGCGAGGTCATACAGGAAGTGGCTGCGCGCGATGAGGTACACGCCCGCCGTGACCATCGTGGCCGCGTGGATGAGGGCCGAGACGGGGGTGGGACCCGCCATAGCGTCCGGGAGCCAGGTGGTGAGGGGAAGCTGGCCGCTCTTGCCCACCGCGCCGACAAGGAGGAGGAGGCAGGCCAGCTCGATTCCGGCCACCGCCACGCGCACGCCCTCCGCTCGCTCGGCGAGTTCGGGGATGACGAGCGTGCCGTACAGCTTGTAGATCACGAACATCCCGAACATGAAGCCCAGGTCCCCGATGCGGTTCATGATGAACGCCTTGCGGGCGGCGTTGGAATTGGCGACGCCCTCGCGGTCGCTGGCCTCGCGCACCTCCTGCCCCGACGCCTCCGAGTTGCGGCCCGAGTACCAGAAGCCGATCAGGAGGTAGGACGCCATCCCCACGCCCTCCCAGCCCACGAACATCAGCGGGTAGGAGTCGGCGAGGACGAGAATCAGCATCATCGCCACGAAGAAGTTCAGGAACGCGAAGAAGCGCGCGAACTGGCGGTCGTGGCCCATGTAGCTGATGGAATAGACGTGGATCAGGAAGCCCACGCCCGTGATGATGAGGGCCATCAGCGCCGAGAGCTGGTCGTACCAGAAGCCGACGCTCAGGTTGGCGTTCAGCGCCATGTTGGGCAGCCACGCCCACAGCACCTCGCGGGCGGGTTCGTCCCCCTGCCCGAGATAGCGCAGCACGGCGACGACGAAGCTCGCCAGCACCGTCCCGGAGGCGAGCCAGCCCGCCGCCTTTCCCGGAAAGAGGCGCGGCAGGCAGATCAGGAGCACGAAGCCGATCAGGGGAAAGAGGGGCAGCAGATACAGGGGCACGCTTCCCACTCAGCCTTTCAGCCCGGCGAGCGTGTCCACGTTGGTCGTCTCACGCTTGCGGAAGATGGCGACGATGATGGCGAGGCCGATGGCGACCTCGGCGGCGGCGAGCGTCATGACGATGAACACGGCGGTCTGCCCGGTGAGGTCCCCCCACGACCGCGCGAAGGCGACGAGCGCGAGGTTGGCCGCGTTCAGCATCAGCTCGACGCTCAGGAAGACCATGATCGCCGTCCGCCGCGTCAGCACCCCGATCATCCCGATGGCGAACAGCAGCCCGGAGAGGGCGATGTAGTAGCCCGTGGGAGCCATCAGACGCGCCCCCGTTCCGACGACAGGACGACCGTTTCGCGCGCCTCGACCGGAGGTTCCGTCGGACCGGGCAACACCACACGCTCCCTCTCCGGCGTGCCGTCCGGCTGTGACGCGGGCCGCTGCACCAGGGCCACCGCCCCCACAATCGCCACGAGGAGCAGGATGCTCACCGCCTCGAAGGGCAGCAGGAAGCGGGTCAGCAGCACCTCGCCCACGGGTCCGGCCCCGCCGCCGCGCAGATTCGGCACACTCTCCGCCAGGGGCCGCGCGTCCCGGTACGTGAAGGCGAGGACCGCGAACGCCCCCGCCAGAATCACCCCGCCGATGCCCGCCAGCTCCCGCACGAACGGCACCGGGTCGCGCCCCGTGATGGGCTGATTCGCGTTGAGCAGCATGATCACGAACAGGAACAGCACCATGATCGCGCCCGCGTACACGATCACCTGAGTCGCCGCCAGGAAGGACGCATTCAGGCTGGCGAACAGTCCCGCCACACTGAGAAGCGTGCCCACGAGACCGAGCGAGGCGTGAACCGCATTCTTCGCCGCGACGGTGATGATCGCGCCGACCAGGGCGAGGGGGGCGAGGAGGAGGAAGGCGATCATGGGCGCACCTGCGGGGTGGGTCTGGAGGTCGAGGAGTCGAGGAGTCGAGGAGTCGAGGACATGGGGCGTCTCTTCTCGACCTCTCGACGCCTCGACCCCTTGACGATCCGGCACTTTGCCTTCTGCCTCATCGCGGGTACTCCACCCCCTCCAGTTCCGGCCTTGCCCCCTCCGGCACCTTGAAGCCGAGGCGGACGGGCTTGGCCTTGCGCTCTGCCTCGCGGCGCTGGGGCAGCGAGCCGTCCACGCCCACGATCATGTCCTCCTTGCCGTACACGAGGTCGCGGTAACGGTAGTCGGCCATCTCGAACTCGTTGCCGAGGACCACCGCACCCGTCGGACACGCCTCCTCGCACATGCCGCAGAAGATGCAGCGGAGCATGTTGATCTCGTAGACCTTCGCGTACCGCTCGCCGGGGCTGGTCGGGTTCACGGGGTCGTTCTCGGCGGCCTCCACGTAGATCGCGTAGGCGGGGCAGGCGGCGGCGCACAGCGAACAGCCGATGCACTTCTCCAGGCCCAGTTCTCCGGGGCGCTGGCCGGGGTGCCGGGTCAAGACGTGCCGACCGCGAAAGCGGGGCTGGATGGTCGCCCGCTGCTCGGGGTAGCTCACCGTCACCGGCTTCTGAAAGAGCTTCCCGAGCGTGACGCCCATGCCCTTGGCGATTTCAAGAACGCCCATGTGTGCCTCCAAGAGATGAGCTTCCAGCCGCCAGCGACCAGCCACCGGCAGGCAGAAGCAAAAGCTTGTTTTTGCTGGTCGCTGGAAGCTGGCTGCTGGCCGCCCAGAACGAGAACAGCGTGTTATGACCGTGACTACCGCTCATCAGTCGCCCCCCACCGGACGGGTATTGGGGAGGGAGTCGCCCTCGCGCCGGACCGTGGGCGTGTTCCACAACACGCGCACGCGGTCGCTCATGGCGAGGAGAAGGAGCAGGCCACCGAGGCTGAGGAGGCCGAGCAGCCACAACCCCGTCCCACGCGCGAAGGCGAGGTACGCCGCCGTCATCACCGTGTTGGCGAGGGCGACGGGCAGGAGCAGCTTCCAGCCGAAGCGCATCAACTGGTCGTAGCGCAAGCGGGGCAGCGTGGCGCGCACCCAGATGAACAGGAAGAGGAAAAAGGCGATCTTGATGACCAGCCATAGAATCGGCAGGTCCGCGATGCCGGGGATGATCCCGTTCAGGAAGCCCGGCCCCCGGTAGCCGCCGAAGAACAGGGTCGCCATGACCGCCGACGCGGTGATCATGTTAACGTACTCGGCCATCTGGAAGAGCGCCCACTTGATCGCGCTGTACTCGGTCAGATATCCCGCCACGATCTCCTGCTCCGCTTCCGGCAGGTCGAAGGGCGTGCGGTTCGTCTCCGCGAAGGAGGAGATGAGGAAGAGGGCGAAGGCGAGCGACTGAAAGAGGATCATCCACCCGTTCGCCGCCTGCCACTGCACGATGCCGAGGAAGGACGTGCTGCCCACCAGCATCAGCAGGCCCAGGATGCTCAGGCCCATGCCGAGTTCGTAGGAGATCAGTTGTGCGCTCGACCGCAGGCCGCCGAGGATCGGGTACTTGGACCCCGACGCCCAGCCGCCGAGGAAGATGCCGTAGACGCCCATGCTCGTGATCGCCAGCAGCGCCAGCACGCCCGCGTCGAGGTTGTACACCCACGGGTCGGCCCCGAAGAGGCTTCCGGCGGGTCCGGCGGGAATGCCCCCGAAGGCGGTCAGCGCCATGCCGATGGCGACGATGGGCGCGAGCGTGTACACCAGCTTGTCGGCCAGCGTCACCGTCACATCCTCCTTGAAGATGCTCTTGATCGCGTCTGCGAGGGGCTGAAGGAGACCCATCGGCCCCACCCGGTTCGGCCCCAGGCGAATCTGCATCCGCGCGAGGAGTCGCCGCTCCACCAGCGTCATGTAAGCGAAGGTGGTCAGGAGGGCGAGGGCGAGGGCGACGCCCTTAAGAAGCGTAATGAGGAGTTGGATGAGCCAGTCGGGCATCAGTCATCGCCTCCCGGCTGGACTGTGGAGCGGGAGGCCATCGGCAACTCCAGGCGTGGGTCCACGGTCAGGTGGCTCGGGTTCGAGCTGGGATTGGGCTTCGGCACCATGCGCTCGGTCCATAGGTTCGGCTTGTGGGCGCGTCCGGTCGGTGCCTCGTAACGCTGGCCGAGGGGCTGGATCACTCCACTTTCGGGCAGGTTCTCCACGTTCACGCCGAGGCGGTCACGGAGCAACGCCTGAGCCGACTTCAACCCGCGAATCTTCGTGCGAACACCTAGCGCCTCCGCGAGTGTGGCGAGCGTCCGGGTCAGGTCGGCGGCCTCACCCGCGCTCAGGGCCGACTGCCGCAGGGGGAGGAGACGACCTTCGAGATTCACGGTCGTCCCGCGCTTCTCGTAGTTCGTGACGGCGGGCAGCACTACGTCCGCCAGCCGCGCCGTCCCCGTCAGGTGCGTGTCGTGAACGACCGTGAAGCCGCGCGCCCGCGTGCCGGGGTCGAGGCGGGAGATGAAGGCAGCGGGAGCATCGGACAGCCGCGCGTACCCGAGGCCACCCATCTGAGGCACGAGGTTCAGGTGCGCGAGGCCCTTGCTGTTCGGCCCGGCAGGAATCGCCAGCACCTTCGCGCCCGTCCGCATGGCGAGGTCGCCAATCTGAGTGGCGAAGGCACCGGACGGACTGTTCAGCACGTCCGCCCCCAGAATGACCACGGGCCGCTCGGCATCCGTCATCAGCTTCAGGACCGCCCGCGTCTCGCTCATCCTGGCCTGGAGGAGGGCACCGAGGAGGTCTCCCCCGTCGTCCACCTTGACTCGGATTCCGGCGTGGGCCGCAAGTCTGGAATCCGGCCCGATCACGGCCAGCCGCTCGGGCTTGCGGGCGGGGCGTTCGACCAAGCGCAAATCTGCGATGGCGGTGCCGTGCGGGAACTCGGGGGGAATGATGCCGCCGCGCAACGCCTCCAGCACGCGGAGTTCGAGCACCGGGGCCTCCTCGCCAAGATCGGCACCGAGAATCACGATGGCGTCGGCGGTCGCCACGTCCGTCAGCGTCGCGGCGGGCGCGTTCACGCCAGCCGGGTAGCGGGGCCAGTGGTCCACCGAGCGGGTGCCGAGCATGGCGGCGAGGGCTTCGAGCGCCACACCCTCCTCTAGCGTGCTGTCCGACCCCAGGTACAGGCCGAGGTCGGCGGGGTTCACACTGGAGAAACCCTGACGCATGGCGGCAATCGCGTCGTCCCACGTCGCCTCGCGCAGCTCGCCGTTCACGCGGACGAGGGGCTGGGTCAGCCTCCCCTCCGACGCGAAGCCGTGCCCGAAGCGCCCCGCGTCGCAAATCCACGCCTCGTTCACCTCGCGGTTCTCGCCCGCCACGATGCGCTCCAGCCGACCGTTGCGCGCGTCCACGGTGATCGAGCAGCCGACCGGGCAGAGGGTGCAGGTCGTCGGCGTATGGTCGTACTCCCAGTTGCGGCCCCGGAAGCGGGCCACGTTGTCGAGCAAGGCCCCCACCGGGCAGATGTCGGCGATGTTGCCCTGGAAGCCCGTGGGCAGCCCGCCCTCCTCGGTGTCGATGAAGGTGTGCCCGCCGCGCTCGATGAAGTCCAGCACCTCCTGCCCCGGCACCTCCTCGAAGTAGCGCACGCAGCGTTTGCAGTGGATGCACCGCTCCTGGTCGAGAATGATGAAGTCGGAGAGCGGGTAGTGCTTGTCGGCGTGGCGGCGGTCGAAGCCGAAGCGGCTCGCCCCGTAGCCGTACTCGAAGGCACGGTCCTGAAGGCTGCACGCGCCGCCCTTGTCGCAGGTCGGGCAGTCGAGGGGGTGGTTCAGGAGGGTGAATTCCATCATCCCCGCCTGCGACTTCGCCACGACCTCGGAGGTCGCCGCCGTGCGGATGTGCATCCCCTCCGTGGCCTGCATCGTGCAGGCGGCCATCGGCTTGGGGAACCAGAAGATTTTGGGTTTGGCGGCGTCGCCCTCGCCCTCCATCACGAACGTCCCGTCCGGGTTCTTGCGCGGGCTGCCCGACTCGATCAGGCACATCCGGCACGCCCCGACGGGCGAGAGGTACGGCTGCGCGCAGAAATACGGCACGTCCCGCCCGGCGGCGAACACGGCGTCGATGGCGCTGGTGCCCGCCGGGAGGTCGAGTTCGTGGCCGTCAACGGTGATTTTCAAGGGGAACCTCCCACACGTTCGTAGATCAATTCAGGCCACGGGTCTTCTTGCCTGACCGCTTCGATGACCTGTTCAAAAGCCGCCATCTCTTGAGGAAAACGCCTGAACGACTCGTCGGCGTTCAACCAGCGAATAGTCAGCGGACGTTCGACCATGCCTGTCAGGGCATCCCACAAGGCACTAAGGTTCGCGCCGTAGAAGGGCGGCAAGTCGGCTTGACGGGCAAACTCACGATGTACGTCCTGAATGGACCACAGATCATATCCGTTCAACTCGATCACCAGACCCACCTCAACTGTCCCTCCACCGCTTCCGCGCCCCGTACATCGGCTGCCCGGTCTGCGCCAGCACGTCGTACTCCTCGCGGAAGAGCTTGATGGAACTCAGCACCGGGCCGAGGCAGGCGTCGGCCAGCGCGCAGAAGCTCCGCCCGCCGATGTTGTCGCTCATGTCGAGGATGAGTTGCACGTCGTTGGGCTGGCCGTGCCCACGCACGAGCTTCTCGTACATGCGGGTCATCCAACTGGAGATGCCCTCGCGGCAGGGCGTGCATTTGCCGCAGGACTCGTGGGCGTAGAAGCGCACGAGGTTCCACGTCGCATTCACGATGCAGTCGGCCTGCGGGATCAGGGTGACGCCACCCGTGCCGAGCATGGACCCGGCGGCGGCAATGCTCTCGTAGTCCATCGGGGTGTCGAGCGTCCCCTCGTTCCACAGCAGCATCGGGCAGGAGGACCCGCCGGGAATGACCGCCTTGATGGGTTCGAGCGGGCCGCCCGCCCAGTCGTAGATCAGCTCGCGGAAGGTGGTGCCCAGCGGCAACTCGTACACGCCGGGGCGCGCGACGGGGCCGGAGACCTGAAAGAGCTTCATGCCCCTCGACTTCTCGGTGCCCATGCCCGCGTGCCAGTCGGCCCCGAACTTGAGAATCTGGGTCGCCGCGCAGAAGGTCTCGACGTTGTTGATCGTCGTCGGCAGGCCGTACAGCCCGGCGGCAGCGGGAAAGGGCGGCTTGAGGCGCGGGTTGGCGCGCAGGCCCTCCAGCGAGTTCATCAGCGCCGTCTCCTCGCCGCAGATGTACGCCCCGGCCCCCCGGTGCAGGTGCAGGTCGAAGTCGAAGCCGCTGCCCAGGATGTTCTTGCCGAGCAGCCCCGCCGCGCGAGCTTCTTCGATGGCGGCCTGGACGCGCTCGGCGGCGTGGATGTACTCCCCGCGAATGTAGATGTAGCCGATGGAGGCGCGCATAGCGTATCCGCCGATCAGCATTCCCTCAATGAGCTGGTGCGGGTCCTCCGACAGCAGGTAGCGGTCCTTGAAGCTGCCCGGCTCGGACTCGTCGGCGTTGCAGATGATGTAGTGCTGCTTGCCGTCCTTGAGGGGCATGAAGGACCACTTCAGGCCGGTGGCGAAGCCTGCCCCGCCGCGACCGCGCAGGCCGGACTTCTTCACCTCGTCGATGACGGCATCCGGTCCCATTGCGAACGCGCGCTTGATCCCCTCGTAGCCGCCGTGCTGCCGGTAATAGTCGAGCGTCCAGCTTTCCTTCTGCCCGACGTGCGCGTAGAGGGTGGGGGCGAAGCGGGGGTCTCTGCCGCTCGTGATGGGTTTGGGGGCGGGTTCGGCAACGGTCATCGCTCACCTCCGAGCGGGGCGAGGTCGTGGATGCTGGCCCCGACGCGCTCGCCCTTCGCCGTCATCTGCCGCCCGTCCTCGCGCACGGTGACGGGCACGGGATTGTCGGGTGGGGGCGGCGTGTCCGCGCGCATCGCCGCGAGCAGGCGGTCGCACTTGGAGCGGGTCACGTTCTCGTAGTAGCCCTCGTCGCCCACCTGCACGACGGGCGCGGTGCCGCAACTGCCCAGGCACTCCACCTTCTGCACGCTGAAGCGCCCGTCCGCCGTGACCTCGCCCGGCTGCACGTCCAGTTCGGAGACGAGGTGATCCCACAGCTCGTCGCTTCCCGCCAGCGCGCACATCAGCGTCGAGCAGACCTGGAGGTGGTACTTGCCGGTCGGCACCGTGTGGTACGTCGAATAGAAGCTCATCACGCTCCGCACCTCGGTCGCCGTCGTGCCGCACAGCGCGGCGATCTCCGCCATGTGCGTCTCCGACACGTACCCGAAGGCGTTCTGCACCTCGCGCAACAGCGGCATCAGCGCCGAGCGCCGCCCTTGTGGAGAGGCCGGGTAGCGGCTGAAGATGTCGGCGACGAGGGGTTGTTTGTCTGCGAAATACGGCAAAGCTATCCTCCCAGACCTCGAAGTAACCGGATGTACTTGGCTGCCACCATAGCGGGGGCAAGGAATAACGCGCAGATCAGTGCGGTGGTGCCGTCCACGCCCACTCCTCTTTGGAAGAGGTCAAATACGAGCAGGAGGACCACAGCAGCGGTCAGGATCATGCCCGTCACCAAACCCCAGCGCAGGGAGGCGGCCATTCGGGGCGTGAGCGATGTCTGCGCCCCCTGAGCAAACCGCAGCAGCACGGCGAGGAGCGAGAGGCAGGCAAGTATGCCCAGCGTTCCGGCCAGGAACATCAGCGCAGCCCAGCCCCAGCCCTTCAGCGGCACTTGCCCCAACACTACGAAGCTGCCGACCACGACTGCGGCGGAATAGCACAGGAGCACCACCCCAGGCACGCCCCCCAGCAGGAGATCAGGGATCAAATCACGCCTCATGTCCAAACCCGTGACACTGAGGTGGCTCACCTATCCACATCCCCCAGCACCGGGTCAATCGTCGCCAGAATCGTGATCAGGTCGGCGAACTGGCCGCCCACGCAGGCGTATTCCAACGCTTGCAGGTTCACGAAGCTCGGCGCGCGAATCTTCACCCGGTAGGGCATCGAGCCGCCATCCGAGACGATGTAGTAGCCGACCTCGCCGCGCGCCGTTTCGACCGGCACGTACACCTCGCCGACCGGGGGGTGGAAACCTTCGGTCACGAGCTTGAAGTGGTGAATGACCGCCTCCATGCTCGTCTCCAGCTCTTGCCGGGGCGGAAGGCTGATCTTGCGATTAGGGTCCTTGACGGGACCGGGCGTGAGGCGCTTGAGGGCCTGCCGCACGATCTTCGCGCTCTCGCGGAACTCCATCAGCCGAAGCTGGAAGCGGGCGAGGCTGTCCCCGGCGTTGCTCGTGGGCACGTTGAAGTCGTAGGTCTCGTAGCCGCAGTACGGGTTCGCCTTGCGGTGGTCGAGGGCCACGCCGGAGGCGCGGAGATTCGGCCCGGTCAGCCCGAGGTCAATCGCCACGTCGCGCGGAATGACGCCCACACCCTTTGCCCGGTCGAGGAAGATCGGGTTCTGTGCGAACAGCGTCTCGTACTCGTCCACGCCCTTCTCGAAGGTCTCTAGGAACGCGGAGACGCGGGCAGGCCAGTCGTCGGGAATGTCGCGGCTCAGGCCACCTACCCGGAAGTAGCCCTGGTTCATCCGGTAGCCGCACACCGACTCGAACAGGTCCTGAAGCGCCTCCTTCTCCCGGAAGGCGTAGAAGAAGGGCGTCAGCGCCCCGAGGTCGAGCATCCCCGTTCCCACGAAGACGAGGTGCGAGTGGATGCGCCCCAGCTCGTGCAGGATCACGCGAACGGTGGTCGCCCGCTCGGGAACCTCGGCCTGGAGCAGCTTCTCCACGCTCAGCACGTAGGCCAGCTCGTGCCCGAAGCAGTGGAGGTAGTCGGTGCGCGGCGCGTAGGTCACGCCCTGCTGGTAGGTGCGGTGCTCGAAGGTCTTCTCGAAGCCGGTGTGCAGGTAGCCCATGTGCGGCGTGACCTTGACCACGTACTCGCCGTCCATATCCACCACCAGCCGCAGAACGCCGTGCGTGGAGGGATGCTGCGGCCCCACGTTCAGGCTCATGACCTCGGTATGGAGGAGCGCGCCCGTCTGCCCCTGCAACCGCTCGGCGCTGACCGACTCCTGGTGGTCGGGCGTCATCTGGGTGCGGGGGAGGGTGCCGGAGTTCACGTCGCGGTCCTTGATGGTCATGAGGGACCTCCTTCGAGGGGTCGAGGGGTCGAGAGGTCGAGAGGTCGAGGGATTCTAGACTTCCCGACTCCTCGACTCCTCGACAGCGTGCCCGCGCACCTCATTTCGGTCCTCCATCCGGCATCACGGGAGGCAGGCGGTCCTCACCCTGGCCGCGCCGCAACTCGCCCCGGTAGCCGCTCAGGCCCGTACTCTGCCCGGTCAGGCCCGCGCGGAAGGCACCGGGGTCGAGAAAGCGCCCCTCACGGAACAGGGTGGGCGACTCGCCGAGCGGAAAATCCTTGCGGAGCGGGTGGCCTTCCAAGTCGTCCGGTGTCAGCACCTTGCGGAGGTCGGGGTGGTCCATGAACTCCACGCCCATCAGGTCGTACACCTCGCGCTCCAGATAATTCGCGGCCTTCCAGACGGGGTAGAGGCTGTCGAGCGGCTCGCCCTCGCTCACCCACACGCGCAGGAAGAGGCGGCGGTGGTCCTCCGGGTGGTAGACGTTGTGCAGCACGGCAAAGCGGGCGGGCCTGCGCTCCGGGTAGGCGCTGTAATCGATGCCCACCGTGTCCATGAGCATGAAGCCGCGTTCCTTGAGTCGGGCCGCGACCTCACGCAGCCGCTCGGCGGGGACTATGGCGGTCGGCTCGGCGGCGTCATCCTCCGTCAACCCGAGTTCGGAGATGAGGGCGGTCACGTCCCGAGGGTCGCTCTGAACCGTTCCCGTCGTCACGACCATCTGCTCGCCCGTCATCGTGTCCACGCCTCCACCATCGGGAGCTGGTTGCCGAGCTGATCGAACGCCTCGCCGCGCACCTTCTTCTGAAGCTGCATGACGGCGTAGATCAGCGCCTCCGGGCGGGGCGGGCAGCCGGGCACGTAGATGTCCACGGGCACCACGCTGTCCACGTTCTGCACGATGGCGTAGTTGTTGAACATGCCGCCGCTGCTCGCGCACGCGCCCATGCTGATGACCCACTTGGGGTCGGGCATCTGGTCGTAGACCCGCCGCATGATCGGGGCCATCTTCTTGCTCAGCCGCCCGGCCACAATCATCACGTCGGCTTGCCGGGGCGAGGCGCGGAAGACCTCCGACCCGAAGCGCGCGAGGTCGTTGCGCCCGTCCGTGCTGCTCATCATCTCGATGGCACAGCAGGCCAGGCCGAAGGTTGCGGGCCACATGCTGTTGCTCCGCCCCCACGCGACGAGCTTTTCGAGGCTTGAGAAGAGGATGCCTTCGGACTCCAGTTCCTGCCAGTCGCGGTCGAAAAGTTCTTTCAGCGCCATGTGCAAGCCTCCGGCTTGGGTCGAACGGTCAAACCGTCGAACGGTCTAAAAGCAAAAGCTCCCAACTCCGTTAGACGGTCAGACTTTTTGACGGTTAGACAACGCTCAGCGTTCACGCCCACTCCAACACGCCCTTCTTGAGGATGTAGTAGTAGCCCACGAGCAGTAGGCCCACGAACGTGATGGCCTCCCAGAAGGCGAAGGGCACGAGCTTCTGATAGGCGACGGCCAGCGGGTAGAAGAACGCCGTCTCGATATCGAAGACGATGAACAGCATGGCGACGAGGTAGAAGTGGACGGGGAAGCGCTGGCCCGTGCCCACGCCGCCGCCCTCCGGGTCATTGCCGCTCTCGTAGGCCATCAGCTTGGTGCGGCTGGCCTTTTTCGGCCCCAGCAGGGCGCTCACCACCACCGCCAGCACCCCGATGCCAATGGCGATCAGCAGCATGATCACGAAATTCGCGTACTCGATGGGAAGCTCCCTTCCGCCCCAACCTCTTCCCGTCACACACTCGTGAAAAAACGCACGAGCAAGATGAAAAAAAGAGAGGGCTTGACTGAACACGACGAGAGGAGGGCCTGTGGTACGTCCCCAGTTTTATCACGGCAGCGCCCGGTCCGCGACGCGCGAACCCACAGTGACGGCGAAGGGCCAGGGGAGTCGTGCAAGGAGGAGAAGATGCGGCAGGACGCACAAAACCTTCTTGCTGGTCGCGTCACGTGGCTTTCGAACGACGGTGTACGAGGGAGTTCGCGCGAGTAAGTCCGAGACCTGCCTTCTGGCACGGAAAAAGTGAGAACACGTTTCAGCCTTCCTCCGGCGAATGCTTCTCTTCCCCCCTAACTCAGCAGCTCCACGAAGTCGTCGTCCTCCGCGTCCTGCGCGGGCGGCAGGGTGAAGGTGAAGGTCGAACCCTGGCCGCGCACGGACTCCACCCAGATTTGGCCGCCGTGTTCCTCGACGGCGAGCTTGCAGAAGGCCAGTCCCATGCCCGTGTCGAAGCGCCCGTGCAGAGTCAGGCGCGACTGCTCGAAGGCGGCGAAGAGGTTGGGGATGTCGTCGGCGGGGATGCCCTCGCCGTCGTCGCGGACGATAATCAGCGTGTCGTCGCCGTCCTGACGCACCTTGATTTCGATGTGGCCGCCCGTGGCCGTGTGCTTCATGGCGTTGCTCAGGAGGTTCGCCAGCACCCGGCGCAGAATCTCGGGGTCGGCGCGGGCGGGGCTGAGGTTGGGGGCGACCTCCACCCGCACCACGCGGTCGCGCAGGCCGGTGCCCACGTCGCCGCGCGCCTGCTCGATCACCTCCTCGAACATCGGGCTGAACATCAGTTCGGGCCGCAGGTGCATCTTGCCCGCCTGAATCTTGCGAACGTCGAGCATGTTCACCGCGAGGTGGAGCAGGTGCTGGGTCTCGTCGCGGGCGATCTTGACGAGTTCGCGCGTGTCGTCGGGCACCCGGTCGTCGCCCTCCGCCACCTCCAGCAGCCCCATGACGGCGGCGATGGGGTTTTTCAGGTCGTGGACGAGCATATGCACGAGCTGGTCGCGCACCCGCTCCTCGTGTTCCCACGTTTCCAGGCGGCGTTGCAACGCCCCGACGCGGCCCTCCAGCTCACGGTGCCGGGCGGCGCGGGCGAGCAGGGTCCGCACCTGGAGGGCGAGCGCGTCGGGGGCGGTCGTGTCGCTGATCAGGGCGTCGGCCCCCGCCGCGAGGAGGGCACCCAGGCCGTGCGTTCCCACCGCGAGCCAGTGGGTGCCCGCCAGTTCCGCGCGCTGGCGCAGCAGGGGCAGCACCTCGGAGAGCGGCACGCCGGGCAGGTTGGTGTACAACAGCGCCACGGCGGGCGGCCTCACGTGGGCCTCGCGCAGCAGCGTCTCCGCGTCGGGAATGGGCACGACCTCCACCCGCCCCAGCATGGGCGCGAGCCGGGCGGCATGCGAGGCGTCGTGGGAGACGACGAAAACCACCTGAGAATGGACCACCTGGGCATCGGCGCTCGGCATCACGTCCCCGGAGTCTACCCCGCCTGTGAGAGACGAAATGGCGAAATGTCTTCCAACCCCGGCAGCAGGGCGGGTCAAAGCAAGGCACGCCTCCTCCACGCGGGAAAGAGACGTGCCCGTGAGAGTGAAGGAGGTTAGCCCTTCACGCTCCCCGCCAGCAGCCCGCGCACGAAATAGCGCCCCAGCAGGATGTACACGAGCAGCGTGGGCAGCGCGGCCAGAATCGCGCCCGCCATCGGCAGGTTCCAGCTCACCGCCTGCCCGCCCGCGAGCTGCGACAGGGCATAGGTGACGGGCTGCGAACTCGTATTCGTCAGGGTCGCCGCGAACAGGAACTCGTTCCAGACCTGGGTGAACTCCCAGATGATCACGACGACGAAGCCGGGCACACTCAGCGGGAAGATCACCTGACGGTAGATGCTCCAGAAGCCCGCCCCGTCGATGGTCGCCGCCTCCACGAGCGCGTCGGGCACCTCGGCGTAGTAGTTGCGGAAGATCAGGGTGGTGATCGGCAGGCCGTACACGACGTGCGCGAGGATCAGCCCCCAGATCGAGCCGTACAGCCCCAGGCTCTTGATGAACTGGAAGAGGGGGATGAGGACCGCCTGATACGGGATGAACATCCCGAAGAGCATCAGGGCGAAGAGGGTATTGGCCCCCCGGAACTTCCATTTGGCGAGCGCGTAACCGTTCAGGGACCCCAGCAGCGCCGCGAGAATAGTGGCGACCACCGCGAGAAACAGGCTGTTGAGCATGTTCCCGCCGATCTTGGCCCAGGCGTCGGTGAAGCTCGCCCAGTTCAGCGCGCGGGGCCACTGCCACGTCGTCGCCAGATTGATCGCGTCCGGCGACTTGAAGGCCGTGGCGATCAGGAGATAGATCGGCAGCAGGAAGAAGAGCGCGGCGATGACGAGCAGGGCGTACAGCCCGGCGCGGCCCAGCCCGAACTTGCGGGAGGTGGGGGTGGGCGTCGCGGAGGTGGTGGGAGCGGTGGTGGTCATGCGTGCCCCTCCTCACTGCGGAACGAACTGCTCAGGTACGGGACGATCACGAACGCCACGAGAATGAGCAGGATCGTGCCGATGGCCGCGCCGAGCGCGAACTGGTTCTGGCGGAAGCTCGTGAGGTACATGTTCAGGGCGGGCACCGAGGTGGCGGTGTTGTCCGGCCCGGCCATCGCGTACACGAGGTCGAAAATCTTGAGACTGATGTGCCCCAGGATGATCATGGCCGACAGGGTGATGGGCGCGAGCAGCGGGAAGATGACGTGGCGGTACATCCCGAAGTCGTTCGCCCCGTCCACCTTCGCCGCCTCACGCAGCTCCTCGGGGATGCCGCGCAGTCCGGCGAGGTACAGCGCCATCGTGTAGCCGCTCATCTGCCACACGGCGGCGACGATGATGCCGATCAGGGCGAGGTTGAAGCCGTGGAGTTCGGGGGCGGGAAGGAGCTTGACGTTCGGCCCGACGAACAGCGCCCAGCCCAGCAGGAGCGCGGCGCACGCCCCGGCGACGATGGCCCGCGTCCGGTCGCCCGCGCGGGCGGCGCGCACGGCGAGGAAGATCAGGACCAGCCCGACCACCGACGCCGTGAGGAGCGGCAGCGCGTTCCAGTCGAACCGCCAGATCGCGTCCGTGCTACTCAGCCACCCGAAGGACCCGGCGGGCAGGCCGAGCGCGGTCGGGAACTGGTTGAGTCCCCCCTGCGGCTGAAGCATCCAGCGCCAGATCGTGCCCGTCACGATGAAGCTCAGGCTCATGGGAAAGAGGAAGATCGTGCGCCACAGCCCCTCGCCCTTCGGGTTGCGGTCCAGCACGAGCGCGAGGCCCAGCCCCAGCCCCAGGCACCCCAGGATGAAGAACAGGGTGAAGAAGATGGTGCTGACGAGTTCCTGCCGGAAGCGGCCCTGCAAGAAACCGGTGAACAGCTCCCCATAGTTGGCGAGGCCCACCCAGCGGATGATGGGGTCCAGGGCGAGCGCCTGCGCGGGGTCGTTGCCCCAGTCGGTGAGGCTGACATACACCGTGCGCGCGATGAAGCCGTACACGAAGACCGCGAGCAGCACGACGCTCGGGAGCAGGACGGCGATGGACCACAGACGGTCACGGGACAGGGATTTCAAGGGAGGATCACCTCGGTTCTCTGGGACGTAGGTTGTGGGTTGTAGGCTGCAGGGAAGGCCCCACAACCCACAACCCACCGCCTCTACCCGGTTTGCTTTACTGCCCGATGCCCGCCCGCGTGGCAAGCTGCTGAGCCGCCGCCGCCGCGCCCTGCGCGTTCTTGCTGGCGACGAACTGGTCGATGATCGCGCCGAACGCGCTCATGAAGCTCTCGGGGGCGACGGCCCCGTGGACCATGCTGCCGACGATCTTGTTGCGCTTCCAGTCGGTCGCGGCGCTCTTGCTGTAGGTGTTGTACTTGCTCAGATCGCTGTCCGTGCGGGCGGCGATGCTGCCCTTCAGCGGGTTGAAGGCGTCCTGCCCGGCCTTGCTGCCCATCAGCTTGAGCCAGTTCAGGGCCTCGGTGCGGTTCTTCGCGCCCTTCGGCAGCCCGAAGGAGTCGGCGAGCATCACGAAAGTGCCCGTGGTGCTGGGGCTAGCCGCCCAGCCGAAGCCGGTGTTGGGCTGAAGCTTCTTGGTCGTCGTGAAGTACCCGGCGGCCCAGTCACCCATGACGTTGAAGGCGCTCGTGCCGTCCACGATGCGGTCGGAGGCCTGCTGCCAGCTCAGGCCGGAGGCGTCCTTGTTGGCGCAGTCCATCACGCGCCCGAAGGTGGCGAAGGCGGAGACGACTTTGGGGTCCGTGAACTTGGTGCGCCCGCTCCACAGGCTCTCCCAGCCCTGCGACCCCAGCGAGCCGATCATCACGCTCTCCCACAGGTGCTGCTGGGTCCAGTTCTCGCCGACGACCAGGGGCGCGGCCACGCCCTTGCGCTTGAGGGTCGCGCAGGTCGTCAGGAACTCGTTCCACGTCTTCGGCGCGGTGACGCCCCACTGCCGCAGCTTGGCGGGGTTGTACCACATCACGTTGGAGCGGTGGACGTTGACGGGCACGCTCCAGATGCCGCCCTTGCTGGACAGCAGCGTGATCACGTCCTGCGGGAAGACCTTGGTCCACCCCTCGGACTGGAACACGCTTCGCAGGTCCTCCATGCGGTTCGCCACGACCCAGGTGCCGATCAGTTCCTGCCCGGCGTGCGCCTGGAAGGAGTCGGGGGGCGTGCCGCCGAGCATCCGCGTCTTGAGGACCGCCTTCGCGTTCGTGCCCGCGCCGCCCGAGACGGTTGCGTTGTCCACGGCCACCGCCGGATACCGCTGCTTGTAGAGCTTGACGAGGGCATCGAGCGCCGGACCCTCGTCGCCCGCCCACCACGAGAAGATTTCGAGTTTGCCGGCGGCAGACGCAGTGCCAGTGACGGTGAGGGCGGCGGCGATCAGCAGGGCTTTTTTCGTGAGACTCTTCATGAATGCTCCTCCGTGCGTGGACGCCGACCCACCGTGGACCTACGGCGGGACGGTTTAGGGTGTCTTATTGCGGACCTCATCCTGCCACCATGAGGGCCATTTGTCAAAGTGATGGCGGCGCTTTTTGCCGTGACGATGACAGAGCAGCCCGTGACTGGAGGGCGGGAGGATTCCCACAAGCGCGTGGAGGAGCTTTTTTTCGCACTTCAGTGGAGCAGGGAAGCGTGGAAGAAGCTTTTCTTCCCCCGTCGGGGGCACCCAGGTGCCGACCACCCGTCAGCCCTTCTGCTCACCCTCGTCGTCAGCAGACCGGGCCTGCCCCTCGGGACGCAGGAGCGGGAAGAGGAGCACGTCACGGATGGAGTCGCTGTCCGTCAGGAGCATGGCGAGGCGGTCCATACCCATGCCCATCCCGGCGGCTGGGGGCATCCCGTACTCCAGCGCGAGGAGGAAGTCCTCGTCCTGCTCGTGGGCCTCGTCGTCCCCGGCCTCGCGCCGCGCCGACTGGGCCTCGAAGCGGGCGCGCTGGTCGAGGGCGTCGTTGAGTTCGGAGTAGATCGGGGCCAGCTCGAAGCCCGCCACGAAGAGGTCGGCCCGCTCGCTGAGGCCGGGGCGGGAGCGGTGCGCCTTCACGAGCGGGCTGATCGCCAGTGGCACGTCGGTCACGAAGGTGGGCTGGATCAGCGTATGCTCCACGTACTCGCCGAACAGCTTGTCGAGCAGCTTGTAGTCGGGCACCTTCCGCAACTCGGGGTGGCGCTCGTCGGTCCAGGCGCGTAGCCGGGCGAGGTCGGTGGGATCGAAGTCCAGCCCGGCGGCCCCCCGCAGCGCCGTCACGAAGTCCAGCCGCCGGAAGGGGAGCGAGAAGTCCACCTCCTGCCCCTGATACGTGAGGCGCGGCTCGCCCTTCACCTCCATGACGAGACCGTGCAGCATCTCCTCCACCAGCCGCATCATGTCTGTGTAGTCACCGTAGGCGAAGTACGCCTCCAGCATCGTGAACTCGGGGTTGTGGGTGCGGTCGATGCCCTCGTTGCGGTAGTTGCGCCCGATCTCGTACACGCGCTCGAAGCCGCCGACGAGGAGGCGCTTGAGGTACAGCTCCAGGCTGATGCGGAGGGAGAACTCGTGCCCGAGCGCGTTGTGGAAGGTCTTGAAGGGCCGCGCCTCCGTCCCGCCCGGCACCACCTGAAGCGTCGGCCCCTCCACCTCCATGAAGCCGCGCTCGTCGAGGAAGCGGCGGATGTGGCGGATGGCCTGCGCGCGGACCCGGTACGCCCCCCGCCGCTCCGGGCTGACCATCAGATCGAGGTAACGGCGGCGGGCGCGCAACTCCTCGTCCTGCAACCCGTGGAATTTGCTGGGCAGCGGGTGCAGGCTCTTGACGAGGGGTTGCCAGGACTTGACCCGCAGGGTGAGCTGCCCCGTCCGGGTGACGAAGGGAAAGCCGACAACGCCGATGATGTCGCCGAGGTCGATCTTCTTGGTGGCGTCGAAGCCCTCGGTGTCCTGTTTGGAGAAGTGCAGTTGAATCTGCCCGTCCTCGTCGCTCAGGTCGGCGAAGGCAGCCTTGCCCATGTGACGCAGCAGGGTCACGCGCCCGGCGAGGGCGTAGGTCTCCCCCGGCCACTCCTGCCCGGCCTCAACGTCTGGATGGGCAGCGAGCACGTCGCGGGCGTGGTGGGTCTGGTCGAAGCGGTACGGAAACGCCTCGAAGCCCGCCTGACGCCACGCGTCGAGGTTGTTCAGGCGGCTCACCGTCTGCTCGTGCAGCCCGTTTGGGCGACCTTCGGGGGCGGGGGGCTGGTCGGACATGAGGGGGAGTATAGGAGCAGGGGGCGGAAAAGAGCGGGCAGAGAGCCGGGAAAGTCCCCTGCCTTCTGCCATCGACCTTCTGTCTTCCGCCTCAGTACTCCACGTTCTTGACCCGGTACTTCACCTGCTTGCCATTATCCAGATTGACCACAAAGGTCTCGTCGGGCTTGCGTCCCATGAGCTGCTTGCCCACCGGGCTGTCCTCGCTGATGCGGGGAAGGGTGCCGCCGAGGACCGCCGCCTCCGGGGCGCTGACGACCTGCACGCGCATGTCCTTTTTGGTCGCCTCGTTCGTCAGGGTGACGATGGCCCCAAGTTCGATGCTGCCCGCGCCGCCGTGTTCCTCGATGATGGAGGCGCGGGCGAGGGTGTCCTCCAGTTCCTCGATGCGCGCCTCGATGCTCATCTTCTCGCGCTTGGCGTCCTCCAGGCCGGTGTCCTCGGTGTCGGCGCTCGTGTCCATCTGTTCTTGCAGGATGCGGGTCGCCTCGGCCAGCCGCCGCTGCTCCTGTTCGAGGGTGCGCTCCAGTCGGGCGTAGCCCTCGCGGGTGAGTCGGACCTGTCTTGTCGCTTGTACCACGGGCGTCCTCCAGAAAGAGAGCGGATGAGGAAGGGGCCAGAATGAGCCAAAGGAGGGGACGGGAAGTGCCCAGCATTTTGCCATAGCTGTGTTTCGGCGGCAACGCGGAATCGTCTCCGTGGAGAGTTGCCAGGGCAGATGCCGGGAGACTCTCCTCTTCTCGTGAAGAACGCCGTGGGGGAGGACAGACCGCCAGGCGGCGCCGTCCGTCCTCCCCCGCATAGGAGGGCCGACTTATTTGGGCAGGAACGAGACGCTGATCAGCCAGCGGTCGGGGGTGCCCTCGGGCGACCACTGGTAGCCAATGCTGGGGCCGATCAGGGTGGGCAGGGCCTCCACACGGAAGAGCACGTCGCCGCGCAGGTAGGTGTACTTGCTCGTCCAATCGCGGGTGACGCGGGTTCGCAGGGCACCCAGCGCGAAGGCGGGAGGAGTGCTGCCCACGGGCAGGCGGTAGGTGATGGCGGCGTTGGTCTCCTCGTAGCGCCCATAACTCAGGTCGCCGATGGGCACGCTGCCGACCGCGAACCGCTCGAACTGCGAGGCGTCGAGTATCAGCCCGCGCAGGGGCGAGATGTTCGCGCTCACGAAGAAGTCGGCGCTGCCCTGCGCCTGCCTCTGGGAGGGAAAGGTGAAGGCGCGCACCGTGGCGCTGAAGCCCGTATTCAGCCGCCCGAAGGAGCGCCCGTACCCGCCGCCCACCTCGGTCTGGGTGTAGGGCGCGACCACCTCGTTCTGGAAGGCCACGCCCACGTTGCTGAGCACGCGCACTCGGTCACTCGCCACCGTGAAGGCGTACCCGCCCGTGAAGCGCGAGGACGCCCCGTTGCCCTGAAGGCGACCGCTGAACTGGGTGCCCTTGAAGGGATCACGCGTCGCCTCCAGGCGCGGGATTCCGGCAGCGGCGGTCGCGCCGTTGTTGAACACGCCCGCCGCGAGGGTCGTGTCGTTCAGGCGCGTGCTGACGTTGTACTCCCAGTAGTTCGGCTGCCGGGCGAGCGACACCCGGATGTCGGGGTCGAAGGGTAGCGGGAAGTACCGCACCCCGAAGCCCACCTCGTTCGACGCGAGGAGTTCGGTCGAGGAAAAGCGCGACATGTAGTTGGCGGGCAGCCGCAGGCCCCCAAACAGGTTGGGCGACGCACTCTGGGCGGCGGCGAGGGTTGGCAGCGCCAGCGCCAGCGCGGCGGCCCCGGCTTTCAGGAAGGAGGCAAAACGTTCGACCACCCAGGCATCGTGACGGCGCTTCCTATGCAATACCCGTAATCTGTCTAGATCAACGTTCCACTCCGGGAGGAAGTTCACACAGACTGGAGAACTACTCCCTCAAGCTTACTTTGTGCTGATGGTTCCGCCTAAACGCGGACGTTCACGATGGTGACGCCGTGCCCGCCCTGATTGGCCTCGGCGTCGTGGAAGCTCTCCACCCGTTTGTCGGTCTTGAGGTAGTCACGCAGCAACCTCCGCAGCACACCCTGGCCCTTGCCGTGGACGACGCGCAGGGGCGTTTCCTTGAGGGCCTGCGCCTCGGTGATGGCGGTGCGAAGTTCCTCGACGGCTTCCTCCACGCCGAGGCCGCGCAGTTGCAATTCCTTGTCGAAGCGGGAGGGCGCGGTGCCCCCGAAGGAGGAGCGGACGACCTGGGGTTTGGCCTCGGGCTGAAGCCGCACGTCGCGCCGCTTGACGCCGATCTTCATCACGCCGAGCTGCACCACGAGGTCGTCGCCGCGCAGTTCGAGCACCTGCCCGCTCGCCCCGTAGGCGGGCACGTCCACCCGGCTGCCGACGCGGATGGGGTCGCCGCGCTCCTCACGGGCGGGGGGCGGGGCGGGGCGGGCCTTCTGGGCGGCGGAGCGCAGTTCGCGGAGTTCCTGCATCACGCGTGGGCGGGCACCGTCCTCCTGGGCGCGGGCGCGCAGGGTGCGGACCCGCTCGATGGCCTCGGCGTACAGGCTCTCGGCCTTCTGGGCGGCCTCCGCCAGCATCTCGCCCCGGCGGCGTTCCAGCGTCTCGCGCTCCTGCCTCACGCGGGCGAGTTCGGCCTCCGTCTCGCGTCGGGCGGTGGCAGCGGTCTCCAGCTCCCCGGCGAGGTCGGCCCGCTCGCGCTCCAGCCCCTCCAGCATCCGCTCCATCAGGCCCGCGTCGGGACCGAGCAACCCCTCGGCCCGCCCCAGCACGTTCTCCGGCAACCCCATGCGCCGGGCGATGGCGAGCGCGTAGGAGCGGCCCGGCTGCCCGACCTGCAAGGTATAGGTGGGGGCCAGGGCCTCCAGGTCGAAGCCCATGCTGGCGTTCTTCAGACCCGGCGTTTCCAGCGCGAAGAGCTTGAGGGGCGAGAGGTGCGAGGTGATGATGCCCCGCGCGTCCTGCCCCAGCAGCGTCTCGATGATGGCCTGGGCGAGCGCGGCCCCCTCACCGGGGTCGGTACCGCTGCCCAGCTCGTCGATGAGGACGAGGGTATCGGGTGCGGCGTGCCGCAGCACGAAGCGCAGGTGCTTGAGGTGCGAGGCGAAGGTGGACAGGCTCGCCTCGATGCTCTGCTCGTCGCCGATGTCCACGAGCACGTCGCGCACGACGGGGAGGCGAGCTTTGGACGCTGCCACGTACATCCCGCACTGGTGCATCAGCACGGCGAGGCCGAGCGTCTTGAGGGTCGCCGTCTTGCCACCCATGTTCGGCCCGGTGATCAGGAGCATCTTCGTCTCGCCCAGCTCGATGTCGTTGGGAACCGGATTCTCGATCAGGGGATGGCGGGCGTCGCGCAGCTCATAGGTGCCGCCCTTGACGTGTTCGGGGCGGTTGAGGTGCCAGTCACGCGCCAGCCGGGCCTTCGAGGCGATGAGATCGAGTTCGCCGATGGTGGCGAGGGTCACGGGCACGTCCGCGTCGGAGGCGAGCAGGCCCGACAGCTCGGTGAGGATGCGGCGGACCTCGGCCTCCTCGTCGAGGATGAGGCGGGCGAGTTCGTTGTTCAGGGGCGTGACGGTGGCGGGTTCCACGAAGTACGTCTGCCCGGTGGCCGAGGCGTCCACGATGATCCCCTGCACCTGCCCGACCCGGCTCGCCTGCACGGGCAGCACGTAGCGGTCCCGGCGGATGGTGACGATGTTCTCCTGAAGCACGTCCGACCACTTCTCCAGCGTGGCCGCCAGCCGCTCGCGGATGCGCCCGCGCAGGGGTTCGATGCGCCGCCGCAGGTCGCGCAGGCGGGGGCTGGCCTCGTCACGCACCGCACCGTCCCGGTCGAGGGCCGACAGCACGCGCCGCACGAGTTCGCCGTGGTCGCCGAGGCCGAGCGCCACCTCCCGCAACGGGCCGCGTGAATTGGCATTGATCGCCCGCCGCACCGACATCGCTCCGTCGAGGGCATAGGCGGCGTTGAGGAGGTCCTGCCCCGATAGCACGCGCCCGTCCACCGCCCGCGCGTGGATGTCGCGGATGTCCCCGATGCCGCCCAGGCTGAGGCTGACGCCGAAGAGGGCGTCCTCCACCTCGTCGAGTTCGCGGGCCACGCGCCCGGCATCGGTCGAGGGCATCACGGCGCGCGCCCGCTCTATCCCCAGCGGTGTGGAACTGCGCTCGGCGAGGGCGTCGCGGATGCGAGGAAAGTCGAGGGCGGACAGGGCACGGGCGTCGAACGGCACGGGGGGAGCATAACAACGGGTCCGGGGAGGGAACGTGCGCCGGGTGGCTTAGGAGAGGTAAAGGATTGAGCGTCGGCGCGTGGGCGAGCAGTTGCGTCGGTTGACCCACAGGACGAAGGCTGTGGGCTTTCTCCTCCCTCACGGAGACGTAACACAGCGCGTCAACAGGGCCTATGCTCGAACGGCGCTCAGGAACGAGTTGAGGGAGAACTTCGCTGCTACCCTGCCTCCAGTGAAGTTCACCGTCCTGTCGACAAGCCTCGACCCCCAGAGCCGCAGCCGTTGGATGGCGGAGTTGACGGCGGCGCAATTGCGGGCGGCGGGACATAAGGTGACGCTCCTCGACCTCCGGGAGACGCCCCTGCCCCCCTTCGACAACGACACCTGCTACGCCCACCCGCACGCGGGGCTGTACCACTCGGCCATCCGGGAGGCGGACGGGGTGTTCCTCGCCGTGCCCGTGTACAACTGGGGTCTGGGGTCGGAGGCCAAGAGCCTCGTCGAGCTGACGGGCAGCACCGACCCCGAGCGCGGACTGCACGGCGCATGGTTCGACCGGGTGGTGACGTTCCTCGTGTCGGGCGGGCTGGCCCACGGCTACCTCAGCCACGGGGCCTTCGCCTTCGGGCTGATGACCGACTTCCGCTGCGTGGTCAACCCGCATTTCGTGTACGCGACCTCTGCCGAGTGGGCGGCGGACGAGGTGCCAGGCGAGTGGCTGACGGGACGACTGGCGCAGGTGGTGGAGCGCGGCGTGGACCTCGCCCAGCGGTTGAGGGACCGCCCCTACCGCTCGATCTGGGAGGTCTGATGACGGCTCCCGTCTCACGGACACCCCTCCTGCCACCCACGGAGAAACCGCGCGTCGTCGTGGAGCATCCCGACTTCTACGTGGTCCACAAGCCCGCGCTGTGGCTCACCCATCCGGTGCGGGCGCGGGTGGATGTGTCCGACGTGCTGACCTTCATGCGGTCGGAGACGGGGGAACCCGACCTCGCCCCGCCGCACCGCCTCGACCGAGAGACGAGCGGAACTCAACTTCTGAGCCGCGACACCGATGCCGCGCGGCGCTTTTTCACCCTGTTCAAGACGCACGTCGTCGGCAAGACGTACCTCGCCATCGTCCACGGAGAGCCGGAGTGGGAGCGGCACACGCTGGACGCCCCGCTCGGAGACTTGGGATTGGGTGGGGCGAACAAAATTGCCATCCGTCAGGCGGTCGTACCGAACGGGCGGCCCGCCGTCACCGACTTCAGGGTGGTGGAACGGCGTGCGGGCTTCACGTTGATCGAGACGTACCCGCGTTCCGGGCGGCTGCATCAAATCCGCGCCCACCTCTCACACCTGGGCCTGCCGCTGGTCGGCGACAAGATTTACGGGCGCGACCCGCAGGCGTTCCTCGACTTCATGGAGCACGGGCAGACGCCGGACCTCACCGCGCGGCTGCTGCTGCCCCGGCAGGCTCTCCACGCCGCGCGAATCGCCTTTCCCTGGGCGGGCACCCAGTTCGCGGCGGAGGTGCCGCTGTCGCCGGATTTGCGGGCGTTCTGGGAGGGGCTGGCGTAAAGGCTTCACCCCCTCCCGGCCTCCCCCCTCAAGGGGGAGGGGCTAAAAGAGCACGAGCGTCAGCCAGTTTTCTCCCTCTCCCCTTGCGGGAGAGGGCTGGGGAGAGGGGTGGCGAGCACCGCTCGCCCTTCTCCAACATCATCCCCGCCCAACCTCACACCACCACGCGCTTGAACTTGCCCTCCTCATCCTGGGCCGACAGTTGACCGTACATCAATTCCTGCTCGACCACGCGGGCCACGTCCTCGCCGAGTTGCACGGCGTCGCGGTCCTCGCCGGGAAGCGGCTCGGCCACCACGTCGAAGCCGCGCAGGGCATCCACGTCCTGATTGCGAACTTCCACGCGGAGGGTGCCGCCCTCCACCCGTGAGTCGATGCTGAGGCCCTCGGGGTGGTCGTAGGTGAAGGAGGCGCGGAAGGCGAGCAGGGCATCCTCTAGGTTCATGGGGGGCAGTCTGCCGCGCCCCCACCCCTCCTGACTACTGCGCCGCCCACACCTGCCCACATCTGTAAAAGGGCCGTAAAGCCGCGCTTATACTCGCTCCACATGACCCTTTCCTCCCCTGCGGCCCCCCGCCCCAGCCCGTGGGTGCTGTCCGCCTTCTGGTTCGGCACGGCGTTTCACTGGCTGCTGCTGCTCCTCATCCTGCTGCCCGCCAACGTGGTGCGTTTCGTCGGCGAGGAGCAGAAGGGCACCTACCTGGGCGTCCTGCTGTTCATCGGGGCCGTAATCGCGCTCGTGCTGCCGCCGCTCGTCGGGGCACACAGCGACCGCACGGGGCGGCGGGTGCCCTACATCCGTCTCGGGGTGGGCGTCAACCTGGCGGGCCTGGCGGTGATGGCGTTCGCGGCGAGCGTGCTCAGCGGCGTCGGGGGCTTCTGGGTGTATGTCCTCGGCTTCCTGCTCGTGCAATTCGGGAACAATTACGCGACAGCCCCGTACAGCGCCCTCATCCCCCAACTCGTGCCGCCGGAGCAGCGCGGACGATACAGCGGCGTCATGGCGATGTTGCAGGCGGTGGGACAGTTGCTGGGAGCGGTCGCGGCCTTCGTGGTCGGCCTGTTGAATCTGCCCGTCCTCGTCTCGTTCGGCCTCATCGCCGCCGTGCTCCTCATCCCGGCGCTCGTCACGTTGCGGGGGGTGCCGGAGACGGGGGGAACAGCTATCCAGACGGCGCGGGGACCGACCCTCTCCTGGCGGGAACTGTTCGCGCATCAGCCCTTCTTCTGGGTGTTCGTGACGCGGGTGCTGTTCGCGCTGGGGCAGTACAGCGTGCAGCCCTTCTTGCAGTATTACAACACCGACGTTTTGGCGCAGCGCGACGCGGAGACGAGCACCTCCATCATGCTCGTGTGCATCATCGTGGGAAGTATCGCCTCGGCGCTCGTGGGCGGGCGGCTGAGCGACCGCGTGGGGCGCAAGCCGGTGATCTATGTGGCGGGAACGGTGATGGCCGCTGCCGCGCTGCTGCTGCTGCTCGCGCCGAGTTACCCGGTGGCGCTGGCGCTCGCCGCGTGCTTCGGGCTGGGCTTCGGGGCCTTTACCAGCGTGGACTGGGCGCTGGGCAGCGACGCCATGCCGAGCGCGAGCAGCTACGCCCGCGACATGGGCATCTGGCACGTCGCCTTCGTCGCCCCGCAGATGAGCAGCGCCCCGCAGGGTGCCCTGCTCGACTGGGGCAACGCGCAGGGCGGCAACCTCGGCTACACGCTCGTCTTCGGCATCGCCGCGCTGTTCTTCCTCGCCGGGGTGGTGCTGGTGCGGAACGTGCCGGAGGCGGTGCGGGGGCGGGCGGCGACGTGAGGAGCAATCAGCTTTCAGCTGTCAGCGGTCAGCGGTCCCCTTCAGCCTCACCCGGCCTGACGGCAATCTTTAGACGGTGCGGACGTGACCAAAGCGGATGAGCTGCACCGTGACATGCTCGGGCCATGAGCCATGTGAACGAGAGCGAGGGCAACCACCTCAGCCGCGAGGAATCCATTAAGGCGATGGCCGCGATCATCAAGGACGTGAAGTTCGCGATGCTCACCGTCATCACCGAGAACGGGCACCTTCAGGCGCACCCGATGACGACCCAGCAGGCCGAGTTCGACGGCGACGTGTGGTTCCTCGGCGGCAAGGACACCAAGCAGGTCCAGTCCATGCGCGCCCAGCCGCAGGTGAACGTCAGCTACTCCGACCCCGACAAGGGCAACTACGTCAGCATCAGCGGCACGGCGGAGCTGGTGGAGGACCGCGCCAAGCTGGAGGAGCTGTGGAGCGACGGCTACAAGGCGTACTTCCCCGGCGGCATCGACGACCCCACCATCCAGCTCGTGAAGATCAACGCGACGGGCGGGGAGTTCTGGGGCAGCGACGGCAAGCTCAAGAACATGTTCTCGCAGGCCCGCGCGGCGATCACGGGCAAACCCGCCACCGACCTGGGCACGAACGAGACCGTCAAGTTCTGAGCCGTTGAGCAGGGAAGGAGGGGCGTGGGCGCTGAGGCCCGCGCCCTTTTCCCTTTGCCCCGCGTCCCGCCCAGCCGAACCGCCGGGGGGAGTCGGGACGTATGCTCGGCCCTGTGACCTCTCCCCCGCTCGCCTCCACCCACGCCGGAGCCTCCCAGGTCCGGTGGGCGCTGACGGGCATCCTTCTCACCGTGACGCTGTGGGGGGCGAACGTGGTGCTGCTCAAGGTGGTCTTGCAGTACCTCAGCGCCGAGACGATCAACCTCGGGCGCTTCCTCGTGGCGGGTGTTTTTCTCGTCGCCCTCGCTGTCCGCTCGCATGGCTGGCCGCGCTGGGACGCGCGTACCTGGGGGCAGGTCGCGCTCGTCGGGCTGCTGGGCAATTCCCTGTTTCAGGCGTTCTTCCTGAGCGGCATCCGGGCCAACCCGGCGGGTGTGGCGGGGCTGGTCAGCGGCATCGTGCCCGTGCTCGTCATTCCGCTGGGGCTGCTGCTGGGCCAGCGGCCCTCGTGGCGGCAGGGGGTGGGCGTGGCGCTCGCCTTCGCGGGGCTGGTGGCGCTGCTCGCGCTGACACTGCAACCGGGAGCGGCAGTCACGCCGGGCGGTCTCACGTGGGTCCTCGGTGCGGCGGCGGCGTGGGCGCTGTACACGCTCTGGAACCGGCCCCTCACCGAGCGGCTGGGGACGCTGCCCTTCGTGGCCTTCAGCCTCGCGCTGGGGTGTGTGCCCTACGTGGTGTGGGCGCTGCCGCGCCTGTCCATCTCCGGCGACGTGCCGCCCCTCGCGTGGGCCGGGATAGTCCTCAGCGCCCTCGGCGCGAACGTCGTCGCCTATCTCGCCTGGGCGAACGGGGCGCAGGTCCTCGGGGCCGCCCGAACAAGCGTCTGGAACACCCTCGCGCCCGCCGTCTCCCTCGTCCTCAGCGCCGCCGTCCTCCACGAACGCCTGCCCTCCGCCGTGTGGCTGGGGGCACTCGTCATCCTGGCGGGGGCGGCCCTGGCGAACTGGCCGGGGCGTGGAGCGAAAGGGCGGGGGTAAGAGTGTGTTTACCGTATTGGCGGTAGTTGTATGGGGGGAGTGACGGGCGCGTGTTTTGGGTTGCCAAGCTCGCTCACCCCCTCTCCTGCGGAGCTGTGCCAGTCCCAACCTCCCCCCAGGGGACGCTTGATGCGAATTGCGAATTGGGCAAGAGGAGCACTTTTATCGTCTGACAGAAGGACAAGCGGTGCTCTACCCCCCTCCCCAACCCTCCCCCACAAGGAGGGAGGGAGAACAAAGCACATCTGGCACGCTCGCTTCTTATTGCACATCAAGGGTTCAAGGGAGAGGAGGAAAAGAGCGAAGGCGAAGGCTTATTTCTCCCTCTCCCCTCGTAGGAGACCCGCAGAGCTGCGAAGCAGAGGGCTGGGGTGAGGGGGCGTGTGACCCGCTCTACTGCCCCCGCCCATCAATCCAGCGCCCATCAATCCAGAGTCATGTCGATGACTGGATGCCCCTTCTCTTTCTCTCCCTCTTCCTTCTTCTCCACCGGGGGCGTGACGGTGTGCCACGACAGGTTGCCGGGCGGCGGCGCGGGCTGCACCGTCACTTGAAAGGGGGTGGGCGCGGGTCGGGCGTCGGCTGCTGGAGCCGGAACCGGGGACGCCTGACCCTGCGCGGCGCGGCGGGCGGCGATCAGGATGGAGTCCACCTCGGCGGCGCTCAGCAGGCCCTTCGTCTGGAGGGTGCTCAGGATGGCGAGGGCGAGTTTGCGGGCATACTCGGCCTCGTTCGGCGGGGGGGGCGTGGGGGCACCGCTCTTCGTCATGGCCGCACCCTAGCGCGGGGATGTGGACGGTGTATGACATGGGGCGAACGTCCCAGATTGTGAGGAGAACTGCGCCCCCATTGAAACTTCACTCACGAAGTGACAGAGGGTGTCCCGCCGACTGGAATGCCCGCCGCAGGGGGAGTGTGGCGGGATGATATTCTGTGGAGCGTCTGAAGGCCTGGATTCAACAAGTGGTGTGAGGCTTCACCCACACGGCAAAAGAGGCGGTCCGGTGGTGCTGAGCGGCGGGCCGCGCACGGGCGCGAGGGCGCACGAGGAGGACGAGGAATGTACCGAGGAAGAGAGGGACAGTGGGCGTGGATGCTTCACCGCCTGTCCGGGCTGGCGATTCTGGCCTACTTTCTGATTCATGTCATCAGCATCAGCCTGTTCATGTTCGGCGAGCAGGCCTATATGGCGCTGCACACGACCTATGAATTGCCGATCTTCAGCCTGGGCCTCATCGCGGTGACGGCGGGCGTGGTTTATCACTCCCTCAACGGGCTGCGAATCATCATGATGGACTTCACGGGCATGGGCGTGCTGTACCAGCGGCAGATGTTCTGGGGCGTGCTGGGGCTGACGCTGCTGGCGACCGCCTACACCGCCTTCATCGTCATCGGGCGACTGCTCGGGGGTGAGGGATGATCCGCGCCCGCACCTACACGGACGCCCAGCAGCAGGCGCACTCCAACGCCGAGCTGAACTGGTGGATTTTCATGCGGATCAGCGGTCTGGTCCTGGTGTTCCTCGTGCTGGGGCACATCTACATGACGTTCATCCAGGTCAGCGAGGCCGACGCCACGTACATCGCCGTGGTGAACAAACTTCAGCAGCCCGCGTGGAAGCTCTATGACTGGACGATCCTGACGCTCTCCATGCTGCACGGGGTCAACGGCGCGCGCTACTCCATCGAGGACTACGTGCGCTCGCGGCCCAACCGGGCCTGGGTCAAGACGATCTTCTACACGGTGGCCGCCGTCATCTTCACGCTGGGCACGGTCGGCCTGTTCTCGATCTGAGCAGCCCTCATCCGAATCTGAGGTCAAAGGACGCATATGCACCATCGTTATGACGTACTGGTGGTCGGCGCGGGCGGCGCGGGACTGATGGCCGCCCTCTACGCCGCCAAAGGGGATGTGTCGGTCGCCTGCATCACGAAGCTCTACCCCACCCGGTCGCACACCGGGGCCGCGCAGGGCGGCGTGGGCGCGGCGCTCGGCAACGTCGCCGAGGACCACTGGGAATGGCACATGTTCGACACCATCAAGGGCGGGGATTACCTCACCGATCAGGACGCGGCGGAGATTTTTGCCAAGGACGTGATCGAGGCCGTCTACGAGCTGGAGCACATGGGCCTGCCGTTCTCGCGCACCGAGGAGGGCAAGATCGCCCAGCGCAAGTTCGGCGGACATACGCGCGAGTTCGGCAAGGCGGCGGTCGAGCGCAGTTGCTACGCGAAGGACCGCACCGGGCACATGATTCTGCAAACGCTGTACCAGCAGAACGTGAAGGCCGGGACCAACTTCTACAACGAGTTCCACGTCACCGACCTCATCATCGAGGAGGGGCGCTGCCGGGGCGTGGTGGCCTACCACCTCGCGTCGGGCGAGATCCACACCTTCCACGCGAAGGCCGTGATCCTGGCGGCGGGCGGGTACGGGCGCATCTTCAAGATCACCTCGAACGCGCTGACGCTCACCGGGGACTTGATGAGCCTGTACTACCGCAAGGGCCTGCCGCTGGAGGACATGGAGTTCTACCAGTTCCACCCGACGGGCCTCGCCAAGCTGGGCATCCTCGTCACCGAGGGCATTCGCGGTGAGGGCGGCATCCTGCGCAACGAGAGCGGCGAGCGGTTCATGGAGCGGTACGCGCCGACGATCAAGGACCTCGCGCCGCGTGACATCGTGTCGCGCTCGATCATCACCGAGATTCGCGAGGGCCGGGGCGTGGGGCGCGACAAGGACGCGATCAACCTCGACCTGACGCACCTGCCGCGAGAGACCATCGAGCAGAAGCTCGCGGAGATCACCGACCTCGCCAGGACGTACCTCGGCCTCGACCCCATCAAGGACCTCGTGCCGATCCAGCCGACGGCGCACTACGCGATGGGCGGCATCCCCACCGACATCAACGGGCTGTGCCTCGCGGACGGCAACGGCACCTCGGTCGAGGGCCTGTACGCGGCGGGCGAGCAGGCGTGCGTGTCGCTGCATGGGGCGAATCGACTGGGCACGAACTCGCTGGGCGACCTGATCGTCTTCGGGCGGCGGGCGGGCATCTTCGCCGCGCAGTACGCCCGGCAGGCCGAGTATGCCGAGATGCCGGAGAACCCCGAGCGCGAGACCGAGGAGGTCTTCAGCCGCCTGCGGAACGCTTCCGGCAAGGAGAACTCGGCCATGATCCGCAAGGAGTTGCAGGAGTCGATGATGAACAACGTCGGCATCTTCCGCAACGGCCCGGACATGGAGCGGCAGGTCGAGATCATCAAGGAACTCAAGGCGCGCGCCGCCCACGTCGGCGTCTCGGACCCCAGCACGCGCTACAACGGCGAGCTGATGGAGGCGCTGGAACTCGGCTTCATGCTCGACTGCGCTGAGGCCACGACCGCCAGCGCGCTGAACCGCAAGGAGTCGCGCGGTGCCCACGACCGCGAGGACTACACCGAGCGCGACGACGTGAACTGGCTCAAGCACACGATGGCCTACAAGGACCTGAACACCCCCGACAACGTGCTGATCGGCTACAAGGACGTGGCCCTCAAGGGCTACACGCGGGCCTTCGAGCCGAAGCCGAGAGTGTACTGATTGGCGTGTGGCCTGTGGCTTGTGGCCTGTAGAGAAAAGCCTGTCGTTCTACACGCCACAAGCTACAAGCCCTCTCAACAAAGGAACCCCATGCCCGACTACTACCCCCCCGAGAATCCCGCGCCGAACGTGGCGATGGTGAACATCAAGGTCAAGATTCTTCGCTTCAACCCGGAGAAGGACAAGAAGGCCCGCTGGGAGACGTACCCGGTGGAGGCGCAGCCCGCCGACCGCGTGCTGGACGTTCTGAACTACGTCAAGTGGTACGTGGACCCCGCGCTAACGTTCCGGCGCTCGTGCGGGCACGGCATCTGCGGCAGCGACGCGATGATGATCAACGGGCGCAACCGCCTCGCCTGCAAGACGCTCTTGCGCGACGTGGTGAAAGACGGCGGCACGATCACGGTGGAACCCATTCGCGGGCTGAAGGTCGAGAAAGACCTGCTGACCGACATGGAGCCGTTCTTCGACGCCTACCGCGCGATCATGCCGTATTTCATCAACGAGTCGCCGCCGCCCGCCGGGGAGCGGCTGCAATCGCCCGAACTCGCCGAGCGGATGGCGCAGTCGAGCAACTGCATCCTGTGCGCGTGCTGCACGACCTCCTGCCCGATCTTCTGGGTCAACGGCTCGTACCTCGGCCCGGCGGCCATCGTGCAGGCGCACCGCTTCATCTTCGACAGCCGCGACCAGGCCACCCATCAGCGCCTGAACATCATGAACCAGAACACGGGCGTCTGGCGCTGCCGCACCGCCTACAACTGCACCGAAGCCTGCCCGCGCGACATCCCGATCACGCAACTGATCGAGGAGGTCAAGCGCGCGGTGATGTACCAGCAGGCGTAGGGAGCGGTCAGCTCTCAGCCGTCAGCAATCAGCAACAACAAGGAGGGGCGAGGGCTGTGGCCTGCCGCCTCTCTTCTTTTGATGGGCAAAAGAAGACTTGTGGCAGGCAGGCTCTTTTTCCCCCTCTCGCCTTGCGGGAGAGGGCCGGGGAGAGGGGTGACGAGCAACGTTCGTCCATCTGTCAGACGACAAAAGTCCTCTTTCTGACCAAGTTTTGGTTCATGTCGAGCATGGGCGCAGAGAGGGAACGTGACGACTAGGCCGCGTCTCCTCTCATCACCCATCACTTCTTCCTCAGCCCCACGAGCAGCCCCGCCGTGAATCCCCCCGCGAAGGGCAGCCGCGCCGTCAGAATGTCAAGCAACCACGCTCCGCCTTCTTGTCGTTGGAACAATGGTTCGGCAAGGGACTGGACGCGCGTCCAGTTCACGGTGAGGAGGTCATGGAAGGCGAGGAGTTGCACGGCGAGGACGAGCAGGCCGAGCGCGACGAGGACGACCCGCCCGAGCTTTCTCAGGGCGAGGCCGGTGGCGAAGCCGAGCAGCGTGCCGACGCTCAGGCCAGGGAGGAGGGGGTGGAGGGCGTGGGCGAGGGGCGCGGTGGAGAGGGTGTCGGGAAGCACGGGAACGGGAGCAGAGTAATTTCCCACCTCTTGCAGGTTTCTTGCGCCATGCGCCAAAAGGATGAGGGCGACCGGGGGCGCGGGACGGTATGGTGTGCCCAGTGTGACCGAGGTGCCCGACATCCTCACGCCCGAACTCCTGGCCCGCCTGACCGCCGGGGAGGAGGCGGCGTGGTACAGCTTCGTGAGCGCCTACGAGGGCCGGATGTACGCCTACCTCTACCGGCTGGAGGGCAATGCCGAGGACGCGCTGGACCTCACGCAGGAGGTCTTCTACCGGGCGTGGAGGAGCATCCGCACGTTTCGGGCGGGCGAGCGGGTGCTGCCGTGGCTGTATCAGGTGGCGCGCAACACGCAGATCGAGTCTCATCGCCGCAAGCAGCTCCAGCGGTTCAGCCTGGAGGAGGCGCGCGAGGACGTGGGCTTCGAGGTCACGAGCGTGGCCCGCTCACCCGTGCAGGCCGCCGAGAGCGCCGACGCGCAGGACCGGGTGCAGCGCGCGCTGATGCGCCTTCCCGAGGAATACCGGGAGGCCGTCGTGCTGCGCTTCGTGGAGGACCTGCCCTACGACGAGATCGCGCAGATTCAGGGGGTGGCGGTGGGCACGGCGAAAAGCCGCGTCTTCCGGGCGAAGGAGCAACTGGCGGAACTGCTGGCGGACGCGGCAGACGTGCATTGAGGGCGACCAGCGGCCAGCCGCCAGCGTCCAGCAAAAGAAGGGCCGCTGACTGACTCCTGATCACGTAGCCGGATTCACGGCGTCCCACACGTCAACTCCCCTAGAATGAACCCGTGATGAAGGTCGGCGCGTGGGTGCGGGGCGGGGTGCTGGCGTTGGGATTGGCGGGGGTGCCGTGGGCGGCGTTCGTGGAGGCACAGACGGCCCAGCCCGCCGCGTTCCGGGTGGGCTTCTCGATGGACTCCGAGACGCGGGCACCGCTGACGGTGGCGTTCACGGCGCAGGCACCGACCGAGTACCGCGTGGAGTGGGACTTCGGGGACGGAACCGGGGCGACGGGCGCGCGGACCTCGCACACGTTCTACAGGCCGGGGCGCTACACGGTGCGGGCGCGGTTGCTCGACACGCGCGGGCAGGTGCAGGCCACGGCGAGCGGCCCATTGACGGTCCTCAGCAGCGGCCCCGAACGCGCCGAGGCGGTCGTGCTGCTGGGGCGGGGCGAGGTGCGCCTCAGCGCGGCGGGCAGCGTGGCCTACACGCCGGGCACACCGACCCTGCTCCTCGACGGTCGCCCGGTCGGGGCTGGACCCGTCCCCATCGCGGCGGGCGAACACCGCGCCACCGTGCGCGTGCCCGGTGAGGGCGGCGTGCTGGAGCGCACCGTCACGTTCCGCACCGCGCCGCTTCCGGGCAGCGTGCCCTTCGAGACGGAGGTGCTGCGCCTGACCAATCAGGCCCGCGCACGGGGGTACAACTGCGCCACCGGGCGGGAGGGCGGCCCCGCGCTGCCCCCGCTGACCCGCGACCCGCTGCTGGAGGTTGCCGCGCTCGCCCAGTCGGCGGGCATGGCACTCCACGGCTACTTCGACCACCAGAGTCCGGTGGACGGCAGCACACCCTGGCGACGCGTCCAGGCGACGGGCCTGCGCGCCCGTGCCTCCGCCGAGAACATCGCGGGCGGGCAGACCACCCCGGAGGAGGTCGTGCAGGGGTGGCTCCGCAGCCCCGGCCACTGCCGCAACATCATGGGCGACTTCAAGCGCATCGGCGTGTCGTACGTGAACCGCCCGGAGACGACCTATGGGCGGTACTGGACGCAGGTGTTTGCGACGTTGGAGGGGGAGTGAGGAGTCGAGGAGTCGAGGAGCCTGAATGTCGAGAAGTTTGGGGGTCGAGGAGGGGCCGCCCTTTTCTCATCTTCTCGACCCCTCGACCCCTTGACCCATCGACCCTCAGACATCCTCCCCCTCGTCCACCAGCGGCGGCTCCCCCAGCGTGACGCGCGCCAGGGTGCCGCCTCCCTCCGCGTCGTCGAGGGTCACGTCGCCGCCGTGGGCACGGGCGTAGCGGCGCACGAGGGAGAGGCCGAGGCCCTGACCGCCGGACAGGCCGCGCGGGCCGCGCTCGTAGGGGAGGAAGACGCGCTCGCGCAGTTCGGGAGGAAGGCCGGGGCCGTGGTCGCGCACGGTGATCTCCGGCTCATCGGCGCACGGGCGCAGACCGACCTCCACCGGGCCGTCCGTGTACTTCAGGGCGTTCTCGACGAGGTTCTCGACGATCTGGCGCACCCTGCCCGGATCGGCGGTCCAGACGACGGGTTCGGGCGGGAGGTGGACGCTGACCCGTTCCCCGGCGAAGCGGGCGAGCAGAGGGCGCAGGTCGGCGCGGACAACGCGCAGGGTGACATCCAGATAGAGGTCGTTGAGACGGGTGAGGTCGGCGCGGCTGGCAATCTGGGCGGCGCTGTCCTCGATGACACCGAGCAATCTCTGGCGCTCTACGGGCGTGTCCGCCTGCCGCAGCAGGTCGCTGGCGAGCAGGAGCGACTGGAGGGGACGGCGCAACTCGTGGCTGGCGAGGCTGAGGGCCTCTCTCTGCCGGGCCTCGCGGCGGGCGCGGCGGTCACGCTCGGCCCGCCACAGCAGCAGCGCCCGCAGGGTCAGGAGCATGCTCAGCAGCCCGGTGACGCCGGCGGTGACGATCAGCGCGCGGCGCAGTTCCCCCAGCGCCCGCAGGGAGGCCACCCGCGTCTCGTCGGCGTAGCTGCCCGCCTGCGCGTTCAATCGGACGGCCTCGCGGGCGGCGGCGGCGACCGAACCGGGCGTGTCCTCGCGCAGCAGCCGGGCCACCCGCGCCAGCCGGGCGTCGCCGTACCCCTCCACCGTGCCAAGGGCCGTGAACTGGGCCGGACTCTGCGCGCTCGACAGCGCCCGGTCACGGATGTCACGCCGCTCCCCCGCGCTCAGGGCGGGGTCGAGCCGCGCCGCCTGATACGTCTGCACGTCCTGCGTCAGGCCCTGATAGGCGTAGGGGGTCCAGCTCGTGCGGCTCCTCAGCAGGGTCTGGTAGGCGGGCTGGGTGGCGAGGAGCAGCAGCCCCACCGTCAGCAGGGCGGGCAGCACGGCCAGGAGGCCCTCGCGGATTACGACGGCGCGGGGAAGGCGGTGGACGGCGGTGACGAGAAGGGAGGCGGGCGTCACGGAACGGGCGTGATGCGCTCGACGAACCACACCCACGCCGCCCCGTACACCCGCACCGGGAAGCGGGCGGAGTCGTTCGGCAGCACGACGGCGAGGGGACCTTTCTCGATCACCGGGATGGGCTTGCCGTTCGCCGTGTGGGCGACCATCAGGGGCGCGGCCTGGTAGTCGCGGGCGCGCAGGGTCGTCACGAAGCCGTTGCTTGCGTATACCCGCAGGTCCCTCCCCGCGAAGCCTCCCAGTTCGGCGAGGTCCCGCAGCGGCACCCCGTCGTAGGTGAAGGTGCGGCGCAGGTGGACATGCTCGGTCGCATACCGCACGGTCGGCAGGGCGAGGAGCTGGGCACGGGTGAGCCGGAAGGTGCGGGGGCCGCCCTCTACCGTCAGCAGGATGCGCTCGCCGGGCCGGGACGCGGGCAGGGGCCGACCGGGGCGCAGGTAGGCGAAGGGGGCCAGCGCCGGGTCGGTCCGTCCCACCCCAAACGTCATCCCCGACGCGAGGGCCACCAGCGAGAGGAGGAGACGAATCCGCGAGGACACGCCCGGAGTGTAATGCGTCGGTCCTGGGGGTGTTCGTGGCGGCTGGACCGTTTGGGGAGTCGCCAGGTTCCAGTCACCAGAAGAGGCACCCGCCGTCTCTTACCCTCGGTCAGAGGCACCGGAGAGGGCCGGGCCGTGAGTTCCCCGTGAGACGCCTGAAACGTTCGCTGAGGAAGCCCATCAGTCCCGCGTCAAGCGCGGCGGGCACAGTCTGGGGCATGAACAAGCTCCTGACCCACTCCACTCTCCTCACCCTCGGTGCCCTGCTCGGCACGGCGGGGGCCGCGCCCCGGCTCAGCGCGCAGAGCATCATCGTCAACCCGGTGCCCACCGAGCTGACCGTGAAAGTCTGGACCGACCGCACGGCGAACGGCACCCAGGCGGCGAATTACGCGCCCGGCGAGCGCATCCGGCTCTACACGAGTGTGAATCAGGACTCCTACGTGTACCTGTTCAACGTGGACCCGCAGGGCAACGTGGACCTGATCCTGCCCAACCGCTACCGCAGCGGTGCCAACTTCCTCAAGGCGAACACGACCAAAGCCTTCCCCGAGGCGGGCGACCCCTTCACCTTCGACATCGCCGCGCCCTACGGGCTGAACAAGGTCCTCGCGCTGGCGAGCCGCACGCCGCTGAACCTCGATCAGATCGCCACCTTCAAGGCCGGGCAGGACTCCTTCGCCACCGTGAACGTGCAGGGCCAGGAGCGCCTCGCGCAGGCTCTGAGCATCGTGGTCAACCCCGTGCAGCCCGATGCGTGGATCAGCGCCACCGCCTACTACAACGTGGCCCCCCGCGTGGCGGCGCAGCCCGCGCCCGCCCCGGTCCGTCCGGCCCCCGTGCAGCCCGCGCCCGTCCGCCCCGTGCAGCCTGTTCGCCCCGCCCCGGTCCAGCCCACCCCCTTCTTCGGCGACCGCGACTGGCAGACGAGCTTCCAGCGCCGCGCGAGCGTGGACGACGTGTACGCCGAGTACGCCGAGCGCCTGCGCGCCGAGGGCTACCGTCAGGTGGACGTGCGCCAGAATAACCGCCGCATCGTCGGCGAGTTCCGCCGGGGCCAGGAGCGCGTCGAGTTGAACGTCCGCCAGCGTGGCGACCGCTTCGAGGTGCAGATCAGCCGCACCCGGCGCTGAGGGGTTGACACTGGGATTCGAGGCTGAGAGGGACGCCCTCTCCACTTCTCCAAACTGAAGGACAGGCCGCCCCACTCGTTCAAGGGGCGGCCTGCTTCTTTGGCGGCTTGTGGAGGTAGTGCGGTGAAGTCGTCACGTCGCCCCCTCACCCCGGCCCTCCGCTTCGCGGCTCTGCGAGTCACCCACGAGGGGAGAGGGAGAAAAGCTGCTTGTACTTCTGCGCTCTTGAAACCGTCACTCTCGATGACCGATTCTCACCCGTGAGTCGACGCCCCAAGCCACCACCACGCCTTGCTCGCGGAGCGAGACGGTGGGCCTTCCAAACAGCGCGCAACAAGATCAGACCTTGCCAGCCAGAGAACACGCCCACGGGCGCGGCCCATAAACACTTGCCTAGCGCAGCGCCACTCCCCCTGCCCCCTCTGCTTCGCAGCTTTGCAAGTCTGGGGGTAGGGGGCAGGGGGGTGGGGGCAAGCCGTGGCAAGACACCCTGCCCCAACACCCTCTACCTCCGGTGCGTCGCCTTCCAGGCCAACGCCAGTTCCTCGTAATACTCGCGCACACTGTCCACCGCCATGTCCGCCAGCCCCTCCACATTGGAGACGCTGCCATACCCCGACGTGGACCACAACTCCAGCGCGCTCGCTTCGAAGGTATGGGCACCCACCGTCAACCGCGTGGGCTTGACGGCCTGAACGCTCAGGTCGAGGGCATACAGCATCCGCCCGTCACGGCCCTTGAAGGCGTCGAGGGTGAAAATCTGGGCGACGGTGCAGGTCTTGGGATCGCCGTAGGGCACGCCGTAGAGGGTGGCGTAACGGTCGAGCTGCTCGTCGAGGGCGACGGCGAGGTCTTCCTGCTCCTCGTCGTCCACGTAGGCGTAGGCGACGGGCGGGCACAGGTCGGCGGCGGTGAGCGGGCGCAGGTTGTCCTGCTGGTGGTCCGCGCGGGCCGTGCCGAGCAGGAAGGCGAGGGCCAGCGGGACCAGGAGCGCGCGTCGCATGGGGGCAGTGTACGCGGCGGGCACCCGCTTCCGCGTCCTCCTTTGGGGGGTTCGCGGCGGGGGCATCTGCTAGGCTGAACGCCTCACACGCCCAGGCCGCCGTCCCGGCCCATCGCCCCCGGCAGGTCGCCCCCAGGCCCGCCGCCCTTCCCATGCCCCCTCGTGGAGACCCCATGACCCAGCCCGACCTCTCCCCCATCCCGCCGGGGACCGAACCGCCGCCACAGGACGACCTCTTCCAGTTTCTCGCGCCGGACGGCACCACACACCATCCTGAGCTGTGGCCTGACCGGGAGACGCAACTCAGTCTCTACAGGCATATGCGCCGCATCCGCCACTTCGACGAGCGGGCGTGGGTGCTGTACCGCACCGGGCGGCTGGGCGTCTTTCCACCCTACGGGGGCATGGAGGCGAGCCAGGTGGGCACGGCGGCGGCCCTGACGAACGAGGACTGGCTGTTCCCCACCTACCGCGACACGGGCGCGGCGCTGACCTACGGCCTGCCCGTGGCCCGGACGCTCGCCTACTGGCGCACGAGTCCGCACGGCTGGGCGATGCCGGGGAATCTCAAGGTGCTGCCCTTCTACATCCCCATCGCCACCCAGTACCCGCACGCGGTCGGGGCGGCCCTTGCGGAGAGCCGGAAGGGGACGCAGAATGTGGCCCTCGCCTACATCGGGGACGGAGGAAGTAGCGAGGGCGACTTTCACGAGGCGCTGAACTTCGCGGGGGCGCTCGACGCGCCGTGCGTTTTCATCCTCCAGAACAACGGCTGGGCGATCAGCGTTCCGACCCGCACCCAGACCCGCGCGGTCAACCTCGCCCGGCGTGCGGACGGCTACGGCATTCCCGGCGTGCGGGTGGACGGCAACGACGTGCTCGCCACGTACCACGTCACCGCCGAGGCCGTGCGGCGGGCGCGGGAGGGGGACGGCCCCACCCTCATCGAGACGGTCACGTACCGCATCAAGCCCCACACCCTCGCCGACGACCCGGCCCGCTACCGCACCGACGCCGACAACCTCGGCTGGGCGGAGAAGGACCCTGTGACCCGCCTGCGCGCCCACCTCCTCGCCGACGGGCTGCTCACGGGGGACGCCGACGCCGCCCTCACCCGCGAGATCGAGGCCGAGTTCGAGGCCGCGCTCGCCGAGGCCGACGCCTACCCCGACCCCACCCCCGCCGAGATTCTGGACCACGTGTTCGCCGAGCCGACGCCGCAGCTTCTCCGCCAGCGGGCGCAGATCGAGGCGGAGGAATGAGGCAGCTCTCAGCCGTCAGCCGTCAGCTCTCAGCCCCCGTAAGCCACAGGCCACACGCCACACGCTCCCGAAAGGCCCACGCATGACCGCCACCGCCACCCCCACCAGGACCATGACGATGGTCGCCGCTATCAACGACGCGCTCGCCCTCGCGCTGGAGGGGGACCCAACGGTTCACATCTTCGGGGAGGACGTGGGCGTGATGGGCGGCGTGTTCCGGGCGACGGACGGGCTACAGGCGCGCTTCGGGGCGGAGCGGGTCTTCGATACCCCGCTCGCGGAGGCGGGCATCGTGGGGCTGGGCATCGGGATGGGACTGGCGGGCCTGAAGCCCGTGGCGGAGATTCAGTTCGCGGGCTTCCTGTACCCGGCGCTCGATCAGGTGTTGTCGCACCTGGGGAGATACCGCCACCGCACCCGCTCGCGCTTCCACCTGCCGATGGTCGTGCGCGCGCCCTACGGCGGTGGCGTCCACACGCCCGAGCAGCACGCCGACTCGCCGGAGGCGATCCTCGCCCACGTCCCCGGCGTGAAGGTGGTCATTCCCAGCACGCCCGCCGACGCGAAGGGACTGCTGCTCTCCGCCATCGCCGACCCCGACCCGGTGTTCTTCTTCGAGGCGATCAAGCTCTACCGCAGCGCGAAGGAGGCCGTGCCGGAGGGCCACTACACGACGCCGCTGGGGCAGGCCCGCCTCGTCACGACGGGGGACGACGTGACCGTGATCTGTTACGGCGGCATGGTGGAGGTCTGCACGCGGGCCGCCGAGGCCGCCCGCGCCCACGGGATCGGCGTGGAGGTCGTGGACCTGCGGACGCTGGTGCCTATGGACACGGAGACCGTGCTGGCGAGCGTCCGCAAGACGGGCCGCGCCGTCGTCGTCAGCGAGGCCCCGCGCACGAACGGGTTTCACTCCGAGGTCAGCGCGACCATCGCCGAGGAGGCCATCGAGTTCCTGCGCGCGCCCATCGTCCGCGTGACGGGCTTCGACGCGCCGTACCCGCCCTTCACCTCGGTCGAGGACGTGTATCGCCCCAATCCGGTGCGGGTGGCGCGGGCGATCCGGGAGGTCGTGAGGTACTGAAGGGCTGAGGGTTGAGGCACGAGTGCTGAGGAAGAACCTGTCCGCGACCCCTCATCGCTCATCACTCCCAAACCTGTCCCAGTCCACGTTTTCAACTCAATCACAAATCATGAAGACTCTCTAAGATGAGAGGTGATGCGACTTCCCGCCGTGCTGCTGACCGCTGGCCTGCTCGTGGGGGCGACCGTCTTCGGTGCCCTTCAGTTCCAGCGTTCGTCGGAGGCTCCTGTCACAAATTCAGCTCCGGTCACGCCCGAGGCGGAGGTGCCGGAGATCGCCCCTGAAGCGGTCACTCCCCCCGTCATCGAACCGGAGCCGGAGCCGGAGGTCGTCGCCCCACCCTCTCCCCCGCCGCTGCCAGCCGCCGCGAAGGTGCCCGCCGTGCGGCACGAGTACCAGCGGCTGAACAACTGCGGGCCGGTGACGGTGGGGATGGCGCTGAGCCGCTGGGGGGGAGAACTCGACCAGTACGACATCGCGCCCCGGCTCAAGCCGTACCGCTGGGACGTGAACGTGTCACCCGACGAGCTGGCGGCCTTCGCGCGGGCGGAGGGCATGAACGTCCACCTCGCCACGAACGGCGACCGCGCGCTGCTCAAGCGGCTGATCGCGGCGGGCTTCCCGGTCGTCGTGGAGACGTGGTTCGTCACCCACGACAGCGGCGGGATGGGCCACTACCGCCTCCTGACCGGCTACGACGACGAGAAGGGCATCTTCAACGCGCTGGACTCCTACATGGGCCGCCTGAACATGCCCTACGCCCGTTTCGACGAGCTGTGGCGGTCGTTCGGGCGCACCTTCCTCGTCGTCTCGCCCGCCGAGAAGGAGGAGGAAGTGCGGGAGCTGCTGGGCTTCCGTGCGGACCCGGCGGCGGCCCGCACCGAGGCGCTGCGGGTGGCGCTGGCCGAGGCCGAGCGGCGGAACGACGCGGTGGGCTGGTTCAACGTGGGGCACGCCAAGCTCGCCGTCGGCGACGCACGGGGGGCGGCGCGGGCCTTCGATCAGGCGTTCGCGGCGGAGGCCGACCCCGCCCTCGACCCCACCCGTCCGGCGCGGGCGGTCGGTGGCCTGCCGTGGCGGGCGACGTGGTACTCCTTCGGGCCGCTGGAGGCGTACACCCGCACGGGCCGGTATGCGGACGTGATGCGGCTGACGAGCGCCATCCTGCGTGACGCCCCCGCCCACGAGGAGGCGCTGTACTGGCGGGGCCGCGCGCTGGCCGCCCTGGGCCGCACGGCGCAGGCGAAGGCCGCCTACAGTCAGGCACTTAAAACCCGGCCCAACTTCCTGCGGGCGCGGCAGGATTTGGCGAAGCTGGGGACGGTGTAGGACGGGGGGAGGCTGTCAGCGCACTTCTAACCCCCGACCTCTGGGCGAGCTGCGCCCGCCACCCCTCTCCCCAGCCCTCCCCCGCAGGGGGAGAGGGAGCAAAAGGACAGCCTCTTCCGTCTCCTCCCCCTCTCAATCAGCGTCCTCTCATCGGGCCTGCGGAAGAGATTTACACCCCAACGGGCGAGGCGGCCAACTCTCTAGGCTATCGGAATGACACAGCCGCTCATCCGTGACCTCGGCGTCGTCGGGGACCGCCGTACCGCCGCGCTCGTCACCCGTGCGGGGAGCGTGGTCTGGTACTGCCCGGAACGGTTCGACGCCCCCTCGCTGCTGGCGGGCCTGATCGACCCGGAGCTGGGCGGTGAGTGGCGGGTGGAGGGTGACGTGACCCCGCTGCGCCGCGCCTACTTGGACGACAGCGGCATATTGGAGACGCACCTGAGAACCGAAGGCGGGGACGTGACGCTCGTGGATTTCATGCCCTACGGGCCGGAGTTGCCGCGCGGCGTGTGCCGCCTCGTGCGCGGCTCCGGGGGCGCGACGCTCGTCCTGCGGGCCGCTCCCGACTATGCCCGCCGCCCGCCCCTCCTCTCCCGCGACGGGGAGGCCGTGCAGCTCGACGCCCACCGCTGGCTCAGCGCCTCGCATCCGCTCCAAGTTGAGGGGGACATGGTGCGGCTGTGCGTTCCGGCGGGGGCATCGGGCTGGGCCTTCCTGGGCGACGGGCCGCCGGGCCGGGCGAACCCAGAGGCGTGGCTGGACGCCTCCCTGACGGCGTGGCGCGGCGTGGCGAGCGAGACGGTCTACAGCGGTCCCTACGAGGGGGCCGCGCGCGACTCGCTGCGGGCGCTGAGGCTCCTCACCTACGAGGAGACGGGGAGCGTCATCAGCGCGGCGACGACCTCGCTGCCGGAAGTCGTGGGGGGAAAGCGCAACTACGACTACCGCTATGTGTGGTTCCGCGACTCGGGGATGATCGTGCGGGCGCTCTCGCGGCTGAGTCCAGGCAACGAGGGCACGCTGGGGCGCGGCTTCATGGACTTCGTGTGCCGCTCCGCCTCGGGCCGGGACCTCACCCAGCCCCTTCCCCCGCTGGCGACCGTCGCCGCCGAGGACGCGCCGGGGGTGGAAGAACTGCCCCTCGCCGGATACCGGGAGAGCCGCCCCGTGCAGATCGGGAACGCCGCCGTGTCTCAGGTCCAGCTCGACGTGTACGGCAACATCCTGCTGGCGAGCGCAGGCCTGTACAGCCCCGCCGAGCTGGAGGAACACTGGCCGGTCCTCGAACCCGTCGCCGAGTACCTGTGCGCCCACTGGGAGGACTCCGACAACGGCATCTGGGAGGAGGAAGAGGTCCTGCCCTACCTGTCGAGCAAAGTGCTCGGCGCGGTCGGCCTCGAACGCCTCGCGGAGCTGCACCCGGACCCGGCGACCGGGGAGCGTTGGAGGACCCTGGCCGGGGACATCCGCGCCTGGATTTCGGACCACGGCCTGACAAGTGAGGGCGCATTCGCGGCGGTGGCCGGACGGGAGGAGGTGGACGTGGTGGCGGCCCTCTACCCCATCTGGGGCTACTGCGCGCCCGACGCCCCCGAGATGCGGGCGACCCTGCGCGTGCTGGAGCGCGACCACCACGCGGACGGCCTGTACTGGCGCACCCTTCAGGAGCGCGGAACGGGCGAGGGGGCCTTCCTGGCGGGCACGCTCTGGGTCGCGTTGTACTGGACGGCGGTGGACCCCGTGCGGGCGCGTGAGATTCTGGACCGGGTGCTGGCCTTCACCAACGACCTCGGATTGATCGCGGAGGAGGCCGACCCCGCCACGGGTGCCCTGCTGGGGAACTTCCCACAGACCTTCGTTCACGCGGCGCTCTTGGGAGTGATCGGGGAACTGTCGGAGAAGCGGTCGGGCACCGGCGACAGCCCCTGACTCCTGGGCGGTGAGACGAGGGGACCAGCCCAACCGTCCCAGTGTTACGCTCCCCCCATGACTGCGCCCGCCGCCCGCCTGTCCCCGGAAGCGTTCGCCCGTGCCCGCGCCTTCCTGCTGGAGAAGGGGCGTCCGCTGGAACGTGCCCTCTTCCGGCACACCTTCGAGGACGGCCCGGCCTCCGGGGTGTTGGATGCCCTGCGTGCCTACCAGAACCTCGACGGCGGCTTCGGGCACGCGCTGGAGCCAGATGTGCGCGCCCCGGAGAGCAGCGTGCTGGCGACCTCGGTGGCGCTGCGGGTGCTGCACAAGCTGAATGTGGGTGAGGACGAGGAACTGTTGCGGGGGGCGGTGACGTGGCTTCGTTCGCATCTCCACACGGAGATAGGTGGCACGGTCTGGCCCTTCCTGCCGACTGAGGCGGAGTCCTACCCCCATGCCCCGTGGTGGAGTCAGGCGGAGCCGGGACAGCTTGAGGCGACCTTCGGGGCCTTTCGGGTCAATCCGCGCGCGGAGATCGTGGCCCTCCTCCACCGTTGGCCGGGCCTGACGCCGGACCCTCTGCCCGAGGGCCTGCTCGCCCTCCTCACCGTGGAGACGCGCGACGCCATCCTCGCCGGGCTGGAGGCGGGGGACGTGAACGGCCACCACGTCGCGTCCGTCTTCGCTCAGGCCGGGGACGTGCCCGAACTCCACCGTCAACCCGTGCTGGAGTACCTGGCCGACGTGCTGCCCGTCCGGGTCGCGCGGACCCCGGCGGACTTCGAGGGCTACGGCCTGAGCGCCCTCTCCGTCGCGCCCACGCCCGCCTCCCCCCTCGCGCACGGGCTGGAGGAACCCCTCGCAGCGGCCCTCGCCCACCTGCTCACCTCGCAAGCGGAGGACGGCAGTTGGGGGCCGAACTGGTCGTGGGGCGAGACCTTCCCGGAGGTCTGGCCGGGGGCAGAGGCGGAGTGGCGCAGTGTGCTGACGCTGGAGGCGCTGATACGGTTGCGGGATTGGGGAAGGTTGTAGATCGTGGGCTGTGGGCTGTAGGAAGAGCTTTTTCCACACCCCACACCCCACATCCCAAAGAAAAACCGCCCCACCTTCCCGGCAGGGCGGCCTCTTCCCGACTCGCCTACTTCTTCGGGGCCTCGATGGTCTTGGCGGGCTTCGCGGCGGCACGGGCGGGGGCCTTCTGCACGCTCTGGCCGATGTTGGCGGTCTCTCGCTCGACCTGCTTGTTGATCAGAATCTGCTGGCCGATGCCGATCAGGGTGGAGAGGATGATGTACAGGGTCACGCCCGCCGGGAAGGTCAGGGCGAAGTACAGGAAGATGATGTAGATAAAGGCCTGCTGGCGGAACATCTCGGGACTCTTGCGCGTCATGACGTAGAGCTGGCCGATGTTCACGACGAGGTAGATCAGGGCGAGGATGTAGAACGGATCGGGGATGGCTAGGTCGGGCAACCACAGGAAGCCGCTGTCGAACTCGAAGTTGCGGATGGTGGACCACAGCGCGATGAGGACCGGGAAGGGCAGGAAGGTGGAGAAACATCCCGCCGGGTTGAAGTTGTAGTCGCGGTAGAGCTGCTGCATCTCGGCCTGCATCGCCCGCTGGGAGTCCGCGTCGCGCTTGCCCTGGTACTTCGCCTGAATCTCCTTGATCTTGGGCTGCATGACCTGCATCCGGGCGGTCGTGCGGCCCTGCGCCTGCATCAGCGGCCACATCACGAGCCGCAGCAGCACGGTGAGAAGCAGGATCACGAGGCCCCAGTTGCCGACGAACTTGTACAGGCTCTCCATCAGCCGCACGATCCACAGACTGATCTGCCCGAAGAAGTTGGGGTCGAAGAGGCCGGGCAGTGAGGTATAGCCGCTCTGGTACAGGTGGATCAGTTCGTTGCGCCCGCCGAAGACCTCCAAGTTGCTGTCGCCCCGAAGGCCGACGCTCACGAGGGCCTGGGTCGGGCCGCCACCCGTGAGCGTCGCGTTCGCCGTCGTGCCCCCCTGGGGACGGACGATGAGCGCGTGGGCATTCTGGCCCGGCCCGAACGCGCCACCCATCTCCTGCAAGGCGGCGTACTGGATGTTCTGGACGTTCAGGGTGCCGCTGCCCTGCACGGCGGCGGGCTGCCCCCCCACCTGCACCGCCTGCACACGCGGGTTGTTCGCCCGCGCGAGGCCGGGAAAGAGCATGCTGTAGTTCTCCGGCCCGCCTGTGACGTTCGTCCGCACGTCCACCCGGAAGTTGCGCGGGTGCAGGGTGACGGTCTTGGTGACGGTCGCGCCGTTCTGGGTGTAGCGGAATACGGCGTCCTGGCGGTTCTCGGGGAGGTTGGTGGTCAGTCGGGGCACCGTGACCTGCGCGGTCTGGTCGGGACCCAGCCCCTCGCCCACCACGGCGAGCGCCCGGCGGCCCGCGACCATGTTGATGATGCTGCGCTGGTCCTTGAGGGCGCTGAAGTCGTAGGTGCCGTCGGCGTTTTGGCGGATGTACGGCGTGCCCGCGTAGAGCTTGGCGTACCAGCCGATGACCTCGCCGCGCGCGTTGAACACCACGTCCTGAAGGTTGCTGGTGGCGATGTACTCGTCGCCGGGCCTGCCGTCGAAATCGGCGCGAATCCACTCGGGCGTGATCGCCTTGCCGAAGGTGGGGAGGGGGCCGGTGGTGCCGCACCCGGTCAGGAGCAGCGCGAGGGCACCCAGGGCCGTGAGGGGAAGCAGGGTCTTGGTTTTCATGGGGTCGTCTTTCTGCCTGTCGGGAAGCGGTCCGGCACGGGGTCGAACCCGCCCGGCACGAGGGGATTGCAGCGCATGACGCGCCACGCGGCCAGCCAGCCGCCCCGCAGCGCGCCGTGCCGCTCGATGGCCTCCACAGCATACTGAGAGCAACTGGGCGTGAAGCGGCAGGTCGGCGCGGGCTTGCGCGGCGAGAGGTCCCGCTGGTACGCCCGCACGACTCGCACGAGGCCACGGGCGGCAAGGCTCATGATGACCCCCTGGGAGCCGGAGTCTGTCCCCTGCCCTTCCCGCTCCCCTTCTTCACGCGCCCCGGCACCCCCGCCAGCACGCGGGCAAGGGCCGATTGCAGCTCCGGGAAGGGAGCGGTCAGCACGCTGGGATTGGGCAGCAGGATGGCGCGGCAGGGGGGCAGGCCGCCCGGCAGCGTCCGCAACGCCTCGCGCACGCGGCGACGGGCGCGGTTGCGGTCCACCGCCCGCCGCAGGGTCTTCTTGGACACCACGATGCCTATGATGGCGCGCGGACGCCACGTCTCACCGTGCCGGGGTCGATAATCGGTCACGCGCAGGGTGAAGAGGGGGTCGCGTAGCGCCACGCCATGCTGCCGCACCCGCCGGAACTCGCGCTCGCCCTTCAGAGAGGCGGGCGGGGACAAATGGGGCAGCGCCACCGGACGGCGGGGCCGTGAGTCGGTGGCGCTGGACGGGTCCGGCTGAGAGATAGGCCCGCTCCCGATGGCGAGGCTTACTCGTCGCTGACGGTGAGCTGGTGGCGGCCCTTCGCGCGGCGGCGCGCGAGGATGTTGCGGCCCGCCTTGGTCTTCATGCGGGCGCGGAAGCCGTGGGTCTTGGCCCGCTTGCGGACGTTGGGCTGGTAGGTACGCTTCATTTCTTGCTCTCCTTCTCGCGGCGGCTCGGTCCTGACTCGCGCGGGCACGCGGGGCCTGCCGTCCTCTTGCGTGGAAACTCGCCCCCTGGGGAGGCAAACTCCGGGAGTGTATCACGCGGACGGGCGGCGGGGGAAGGTGGGAGCGGAGCGGTGGAGTTGGTCACACGCCCCCTCTCCCCGGCCCTCTCCCACAGGGGGAGAGGGAGAAAAGACAGGCGGACTGTGTTTTCGCTTTTCACCTTGAACGCTCAGGGTGAATTACAAGTTGGGGAGTTGAGGCGTTTTTGCTGTCCAGCAGGAGGACGAGCGGTACTCGTCACCCCCCTTCCCGACCCTCTGCCAACAACTCTCCGAGTCCCCCACAAGGAGGCAGGGAGCAAACAGATGGGCCGCGCCATGTTTTTGCTCCTCCCCCTTGAGGGGGGAGGCCGGGAGGGGGTGAAGCGGGCCTGGCCTCCCAAAAACTCAACCCTCTCCCCGTTCGAAACGCCAACATCCAAGCCCTTCTCATGCCCTCGCCGCCAACCGTGCCGCTCCCCCACTGTGAGACTGTGGCTTGCCCCCCTCCCCCCTCACGCGCTACTAATGGCGGGATATGCATGAGGCCCTGTGGACTGCCCTGAAAACCGTGAACGACCCGGAGTTGCACCGGGACCTCGTGTCGCTGGGCATGATCGAGCGGGCGGAGGTCGAGGGCGGGGTGGCGCAGGTCAAGGTCAACCTCACCACGCCCGCCTGCCCGCTGAAGGGCCAGATCGAGGGCGACGTGCGCGCGGCGGTGCTGGCGGTGCCGGGCATCTCGGCGGTGGACGTGACCTTTGGGGCGATGGTGCGCCCGCCCGCTCGGCCCGCCCTGCCGGGGGTCAAGCACGTGATCCTCGTGGGCAGCGGCAAGGGCGGCGTGGGCAAGAGCAGCGTGGCGGTGAACCTTGCGGCCAGCCTCGCGGCGGACGGGGCGCGGGTGGGATTGATGGACGCCGACGTATACGGCCCCAGCGTGGCGCACATGCTCGGACAGGGCGGGGCGCGCGTGACCGCGAACGCCGAGCGCAAGATGCTGCCCATCGAGGCGCACGGGGTCCGTTTCCTGAGCATGGCGAACCTCTCGCCCGCCGGGCAGGCCCTGGTGTGGCGTGGGCCAATGCTGCACTCGGCGATCCAGCAGTTTCTCAAGGACGCCGACTGGGGCGAGTTGGACTACCTCATCGTGGACCTGCCGCCGGGCACCGGGGACGTGCAGCTCTCGCTGACGCAGACCGCGCAGGTGACGGGGGCCGTCCTCGTGACCACCCCGCAGGACGTGGCCCTCATCGACGCGGCACGGGCGCTCGACATGTTCCGCAAGGCGTCGGTGCCGGTCCTCGGCGTGGTGGAGAACATGAGCTACTTCGTGGCCCCCGACACCGGGATCACCTATGACCTCTTCGGGCGGGGCGGCTCGCGCAAGCTGGGCAACCTCCTGCTGCTGGGCGAGGTGCCGCTCGACGTGAGCGCGCGGGAGGACGCCGACCGGGGGGTGCCCGCCGTGCTCGCGCACCCGGAGTCGGCGGCGGCGGTGGCGCTGCGGCAGATCGCGCGCAATCTCGCGGGCCGGATCAGCGTGCAGACGCTGGACCTGCTGCCCGAGCAACTCCCGGTGGTGTGAGATGACGGCGACCGTCTCCCCCTTCCAACCGGGTCTGCCCCCCGCCGCGCCGCCCGAACGGACCAAGCAACGGCTCCTCGACCTCCTCAAACGGCACGGCACGCTGACCGCGCAGGCGCTCGCCTCGGCGCTCTCGGTGAGCGTGCCCGCCGCGCGGCGGCACCTGCTCGACCTTCAGGAGCAGGGGCTGATTGAGGCCAGGACCGAGCGACCCGGCGGGCGCGGGCGGCCCCAGCACGTCTTTCTCCTCACCGAGCGGGGGGAGGCGGCCTTTCCCAAGACGTACTCGACCCTGTGCGTGGACGTGCTGCGCCACGTGGAGACGCTGTTCGGCGAGGGGGCGGTGATGCGGGTCCTCGACGCCCGGAGCGCGGAGTTGGCCGAGGGCTTGCGGGCAGAGTTGCCGGGGGAGCTGGAGCTGGCGGACCGCGTGCGCTGGTTCGCGGCGCGGCTGTCGGGGGTGGGCTTCGACGCCGTGGTGGAACCCGGCCCGGACGGCACGTGGTACCTCGTGGAGCGCAATTGCCCGAACCTGACCGTGGCGCGGCAGTACCAGGAGCTGTGCGTGAGTGAACTGTCCATGTTCCTGGACGTGCTTGGCGTGCCCGTCGTGCGTGAGACGCGCATCGCCTGTGGGCAGGGCGGCTGCCGCTACCGCATCGGTCCCTGACCTCCGGCCCGCCATGACCCCTCCATCGCCCAGGCCCAGCCCCCTGTATAGCCTCGTCGCGTGGCCGCCCGAGGTGCTGGACACGTGGCTGCGGCGCACGCAGGAGCGGCTGAACGTGCGCGGCTTCGGAGCACCGCACCTCAACATCCGCGCGCCCTTCCACACCGAGTTGAGTGGCCCCCTCCTTGTCGCCGCCTTCCGGGACGTGCTGCGCGACGAGCGGGCCTTCACGGTGCGCGTCAAGGGCTGGAAGCAGCTGCCGCACATGCTCTTTCTGGAGTGCGACCTCGGCCCCACGCTCGCCCGGCTGCACGCCCACGCCCTCGGGGTCGGCCCGTCGAGCCGCGCGCCCCACGACGGCGAGGGCTACACGCCCCACCTCACCCTCGCCCTCGGCATCCTGCCCTGCGCGGAGGACGAGCTGTGGGAGGAGGTGCGGCGGCTGACCCCTCCCCTAGACGCCTTCACCGTCACCGCCCTGAGCCTTACCCGCGAGGACCGGGGCGAGGTGCAGGAGGTCCACACCTTCCCGCTGGAGGGCGCGGGGGAGGTTGGGGAGGAAGTGGAAGTGGGACGGGTGGGGAGACAAGGATAAGAGGCGTCATGTCGTCCCTCAAACGTTCGTGGTGGGCCAGGAGTCTGGGAAGCGAAGCCTTGTCGTCGTCAGACAACCACCAGACAGGAGGACGAGCGGTGCTCGTCACCCCTCTCCCCAGCCGTCTCCCACAAGGGGAGAGGGAGTGAAAAGCACGTTCGGCACGCTGGCCTTCTATGGCACATCAGGCGTCCCCTGGGGGGAGGCCGGGTGGGGGTGAACGGGCCGGGCCACCCGCCAGACAAGACCCTCTCTCCCTCAAAGCAGAAGGGCCGGGCCACCCGTGAGCAACCCAGCCCCCTTGCTTCCCGTTCTGCTTCCCGTTCAGACGCCGACGGGCAGGCGCAGCATGGGCGAGAGCGCGTCCATGAACCGCTCATACCCGGCGAAGTCGAGTTGCTGCTCGTTATCGCTCAGCGCCGTGGCGGGGCTGGGGTGAACCTCCACGTGGATGCCGTCCGCACCTACGGCGAGGGCCGCTTTGGCGAGCGGGATGAGCAGGTCACGGCGTCCGGCGGCGTGAGTCACGTCCACGATGACGGGAAGGTGGGTCTCCTGCTTGGCGAGGGCCACGGCGGAGAGGTCCAGCGTATTGCGCGTCCACTTCTCGAAGGTGCGGATGCCGCGCTCGCAGAGGATGACCTCGTTGTTGCCCTCCGAGAGGATGTACTCGGCGGCATACAGCCACTCCTCGATGGTGGCCGACAGCCCGCGCTTGAGCAGCACCGGGCGGCGGGAGCGGCCCACCTCGCGCAGCAGCGAGAAATTGTGCATGTTCCGCGCGCCCACTTGCAGGAGGTCGGCGTGTTCGGCCACCACCTCCACGTCGCGGGTGTCCATCACCTCGGTCACGAAGAGCATCCCGTTGTCGCGGGCGGCTCTCCCGCCGATGATCAGGCCGTCCACGCCCATGCCCTGAAAACCGTAGGGACTCGTGCGGGGCTTGTACGCGCCGCCGCGCAGAATCTTGACCCCCTTCGCGGCGAGGAAGCGGGCCGTCGTCTCCATCTGCTCCTCGGACTCAATGGAGCATGGACCGGCCACGATGATGGGCGGGGCGTCGCCGCCGACGCGCACGCCGTCGATGTCCAGCACGGTGTCCTCGTCCTTGACCTTGCGCGAGACGAGGAGTTGCTTCTTGTCGTTGCTCTCCTCCAGCGCGAGGCTCGCCTTGAAAATCTCCTTGAAGATCGCCTTGACCGCCGCGCCCGTGAAGGGGCCGGGATTGAGGGTCTCGACCTCCTTGAGCTGCTTTTCCTCACGGGCCGGGTCGTAGTGGTGCGGGCGGCCCTCGCGCGTCTTGGCGTGGCCGATCTGCGCGACGACCTCGCCCCGCCGCGAGAGCAGGGTCAGGAGGTCGCGGTTGATCTGGTCGATCTCGGCCCGCAGGTCGTCGATGCTGCGCTGAGGCTGGGTCATGGTGCCAGTGTAGGAAAGCCGCCCGCCCCCGCGCCACAGCTTGCTAGTCAATTGAAAAGACTTGTCCAAGTCTCAGCCCGTCGGTTCCGGTGTATTCACCATGTGCGCCGCCACCCGCGCGAGAGCCGCATGGAGTTCCCGCGCCTCCGCCTCCCCTATCTCCGGCGTCTCGCGCAGGGCCGCGTTCATGCACGCCAGCCACGCCCGCCCCCGAGTCGGCGTGATCTCGTGCGGCAGATGCCGGGCGCGCAGCCGGGGATGGCCGTACCGCTCGTGGTAGAGGGGCGGCCCGCCCAGGAAGCCCGTCAGGAACGCGTACTGCTTCTCGGCAGTCTGCGTGAGGTCCGCCGGGAAGATGGGCGCGAGATCGGGGTCATGGGCTACCCGCGCGTAGAAGCGGCCCACCAGCGCCGAGAGAGCGTCCGGGCCGATGCGGTCGTACAGGCTGCCGCCCTCGGTGAGCTGCATGGGGGCCGTCATGGGAGGGAGGGTAGCGCGGCGTGGGGGCGAGGCGAACTGCCGAATTCACAGAGTTGAGGAAGGACGGAAGAGGTACGGTGTTTTGCTCCCTCTCCCCCCGTGGGAGAGGGCCGGGGTGAGGGGGCGTGTGACCAACGCCTCTCCCCCTCACAACCCCACCGCCATGTCTTCAAGAAAAAGGGCGCGGGCCTCCCACTCGCCCACGCCCCCCCCACCCTCACTCCCCGCTCAACTCCACTGCCACAGGGTCGGCTCGTAGGCGTAGCCGCCGCCGATCATGCGGCGCAGGTGCCCGATGGCCTGGAAGGGGAAGTGGTAGCCCGTGACCCAGAGCTTCTCGTCCACGGCCTGCGCGAAGAGGCGCTGGCGGGTGCGGGCGGCGAGGGCACCGTCGGTGTCGAAGGTGAGGTAGGACCCCCGGTGCCGCAGGCTGAGGACGTAGTGCCCGGCGGCGTCGCCGAGGACCATCAACCCCTGATCGCCGCTCGTGGCGCGGACGGCGAGGTGGCCGAGCGTGTGGCCGGGCGAGGCCACGGCGGTCAGACCGGGCACGATCTCCGCGCCGGGCTGGATGAGCGCGAAACGGTCGCGCAGGCCGATCAGGTTGGCCTGCACGGCGGCGTTGGGGTTGGCCTGCGTGGTCCAGAACTGGAACTCCGCCGCGCCGATCACGTGCCTCGCCGCCGGGAAGGTGGGCTGCCCGCCCGTCGTCAGCCCGCCGATGTGGTCGCCGTGCCCGTGCGTGATGAACACGGTGTCGATGCCCGCCGGGTCGATCCCCGCCCGGCGCAGGTTGGCGACGAGCTGCCCGTTCGCGCCGCCGCGCCCGGTGTCGATCAGGACGCGGTTCGCGCCCGTCTCGATCACGACCGGGTTGAAGTGGTTGACCGAGTTCGTGGCGGGCAGGCCGTACTCGGCGAGGGTGTCGGCGAACTCGGCCTGACGGTCGGGATTCGCGCCCCAGGTGGGCAGCACGGCGGCGAGTGGGGCCGTTCCGTCGCTCACGGTGATGGCGGTCATCTCCCCGATGCGCTGGCGGTAGAAGCCGTTGCCGTTCACGGGCGGCGTGGGCTGGGCGGCGGGGGCCTGCGCCGGGGGTGTGGTCTGCGAGGGCGGGGCCGTCTGCGCGCGGGCGAGGGGCGCGGCGGCGGTGACGAGGCCCGCCGCCCCCAGCAGGCGCAGGGTGTCGCGGCGGTTGACGGACTGCTCGGCGGGCGTGACGACGGCGGACGGGTCGGGCTGGTCGCTCATGAAAGGCCTCCGGTGGGATGATGTCCGTTCAACGTTAAGCTACTGGGCGGGCCAGGTGGAATGCCCGCCCTTCCGAGTTCGTTCAGGCTGGCCCGCCCCCCGGACTCAGCGGGAACGGCCCCGCCCCAAACCGTACAGCGCCAGCCCCGCCGCCATCGCCGGACCGCTGCCGAGCGCGAAGACGAGGGTGCCCCAGCCCACCAGCCCGCCCAGCACCCAGCCCACGGCGAGGACGACGAGTTCGATGCCTGTTCGCACGCGGGCCACGTTCCAGCCCGTCACCCGGCTTAGCCCCAGGATGAGGCCGTCGCGCGGCCCGGCCCCCAGCCCCGCCGCGACGTAGGTGCCCGTTGCCAGGCCGAGCAGCGCCACGCCGAGGACGAACTGCACCCAGCGTGCGGCGAGGGCGTCCGGGTCGGGCACGAGCGGCCCGAGCACGTCCAGGAATACGCCGATCAGCACCACGTTGACGACCGTCCCCGGCCCGACCCGCTCGCGCAGCCGCAGCGCCGTGAAGGCCACGATCAGCACGCCCGTCAGGACGCTGACCATCCCGATGCTCAGGGGCAGGTGCCGGGTGACGCCGAGGTGCAGCACCTCCCAGGGGGCGACACCCACCCGCGCGTCGAGCATCAGGCGCAGGCTCAGGCCGTACAGGAAGAGGCCGAAGACGAGTAGGCCATACCGGCCCCACAGCGGCAGGCGGGTCAGCGCGACGAGGGGGGCGGCGGTCGGTCCGGCGAGTGCCACATGGGCGAGCGTAGCACCCACCCCCTTCCCCTCCCCGCGGCCCGCCCCGTCACGGTAGACTCTCGGGGTTGCGTCCAGGGTGCCGCGAGAGACGGCCCGGACGCGTAAGGGAGTGAAGTATGGGTCTCGGAATAGGCATCGTTGGGCTGCCCAACGTCGGCAAAAGCACGCTGTTCAACGCCATCACGCGGGCGGGGGCGCTCGCCGCCAACTACCCCTTCGCCACCATCGAGCCGAACGTGGGCCGGGTGCCCGTACCCGACGAGCGCCTTCCGGCCCTGTCGAAGGTCTTCACGAAGGGCGAGCGCGTCCCGCCCATCATCCCGACCTACGTGGAGTTCGTGGACATCGCCGGACTCGTGAAGGGCGCGAGCCAGGGCGAGGGGCTGGGCAATCAATTCCTGGCGAACATCCGCGAGGTGGACGCCATCGCGCACGTCGTCCGCTGCTTTACGGACCCCAACGTGATCCACGTCGCAGGCCGGGTGGACCCCCTCGACGACATCGAGACGATCAACACCGAACTCATCCTCGCGGACCTCGCCGGGCTGGAAAAGCGGCTCGTGGGCCTCCAGAAGAAGGCGAAGGGCAACGACAAGGACGCGCGCGAGCAGGCGGCCCTCGCCGAGCAGATTCTCGCCGTGCTGGGGGCAGGAAAGCCCGCCCGCGCCGGGACCTACGACGCGCCCATCCCCAGGGACTTCGGCCTGATCACCACCAAACCCGTGATCTACGTGGCGAACGTGGGCGAGAACGACCTGACCGAGGACAACGACGCCGTGAGCCGGGTGCGCGAGTACGCTGCCAGCGAGGGCGCGTCCGTCGTCAAGATCAGCGCCCAGATCGAGGGCGAACTCGCCGAGATGCCCGAGGACGAGGCGCGCGAGTTTCTGGGCGACCTCGGAGTGACGGAGAGCGGCCTCGACCAGCTCGTGAAGGTCGGGTACGAGACGCTGGGGCTGATCACCTTCATCACGTCGGGCGAGAAGGAGGTCCGCGCGTGGACCATCCGCCGGGGCGAGAAGGCACCGGAGGCCGCCGGGGAGATTCACTCGGACTTAGAACGGGGCTTCATCCGCGCCGAGGTCATCGAGTGGCAGAAGATGGTGGAGGCGGGCGGCTGGGCCAGCGCCAAGAGCAAGGGCTGGGTCCGCACCGAGGGCAAGGAGTACGTCATGCAGGACGGGGACATCATGAACGTGCTGCACAGCAGTTAGGCGGAAGGCAGAAGGGAGAAGGCGGAGGGCTGAGCGAACGCTTCGGCTCTCCGCCCTCGCTTGTCGTCGTCCTCCCACCCGCGCCGGGGTTAGCGCCGGGTGCCCTCCGCCCGTTCGAGCGCGCGGCGCATGGCGGCCCCCGGATTCTCCACGACCCGCCCATGTCCGGGCGCGAGGCGGGCCGGGTCCAACTCGGTGAGACGGCGGGCGCTGGCGACGGCGGTCCCCGCGTGCCACGTGGCGAGCGCCGGGAAGGGGAAGAACAGGCGGCGCTCGCTCACCACGGTCACGCCGCCGACGGTGTGGTAGGCGTCCCCGGCGATCAGCGTCCCGTCGCGCGTGTCGAGGAGGGAGAGGTGGCCGGGGGTGTGGCCGGGCGTGGCAATCACCCGCAGGCTCCCCACGAGGTCGCCGTCGTGGAGGGATTGCGCGGGTACGGCGCTGGGTTGGAGACCGCCGCGCAGGGGCACCTGCGGCTCCGAGGGGTCGAGGCCCTTGTCACCGCGCAACACCCGCACCTCCCGCGTGAGGAGCAGCACGGGCACGTCGGGCAGGGCGGCGTGCAGCGCGTCCAGACTCCCGATGTGGTCCACATGCGCGTGGGTCAGAACGACGCGGCGGATGGGTTGGCCGAGCGCCTGGGCCTCCTTCAGGATGGCGGAAGCGCAGCCGGGGATGGCGGCGTCCACGAGCGTCAGCCCGTCGTCCTCCGTTACCAGATAGACGTTGACCAGGCCGAGGCGGGTGAGCTGATGCAGATGCGGGCCGTGCCGGGTGTGCCTCATAGACAATCTCCTCTCAAGACGAACGTATTTCACCTTGATAGCGAACACTGTACGTCTTGGCGGGGGCGAGGTCAAGACATACACTGTTCGCTATGGTTTATCCCGCTAAGCTCACGGCAGAGGCCATTGTCCGGAGTGCCCTCGATCTCCTGGAGGGTGGCGGGAAAGAGGCACTCAACATGCGGGCGCTCGCCGGGCGGCTCAGCGTCCAGCCCAGCAGCCTTTACCGGTACTATCCCGACCGGGCGGCCCTCGTCGCGGCGCTGGAGGACCACGCGGCCCTGAGTCTGCACGGGGCATTGAGGGAGGCCAGCCGGGACCGTCTCCCCAGGGAAGCGCTGAGCGCCGCCGCCCACGCCTACCTCGACTACGCGCGGGCGCATCCCCACCTCTACGGCCTGATGCTCGCCCCGCGCCCCCCCGCACCCGCCGGACCCGGCCCAGGCAAGGACCTGTGGAACCACGTCCTGCATCTCGTCGGTGCCGTGACCGGAATCCCCGACGATACGGGGGCCGCCGTCGCGTACTGGGCCTTTCTCCACGGCTACGTCCAGCTCGAACGCAGCGGCGGATTCGGATTGAGCGGCCCACGCGGCGGCTTCGAGCGCGGCCTGAAGGCCCTGATCCGGGGTCTCGCACATCCAGACGAGGAGAAGGGAGAAGGAGGCGCAGGTCCCTGACCCCGCCCCCTTCTGCCTTCTGCCTCTGCCCTCCGCCTCAATCCGCCGCCACCGCCACCACCTCCGGCCCGCCCTCCAGCGCGGGAAGCTGACGCCGCACCTCGCGCATGGCGCTGTGGATGACGCCGAGGGCGAGGCTCATGGTGAGGATCGAGGAAAAGCCGTAGCTCACGAGGGGAAGCGGCACGCCCGTCACCGGGAAGAGGCCCGCCGCGACCGCGAGGTTCACGAACGCCTGCCCGACCACCATGAACATCGCGCCCGTGGCGAGGACGGTCGCGCCGTGAATCTCCGGGGTCATGGGCCGGACGCGGGTGGCGAGCTGCGCGACCTGAAGGGCGGTGGAGACGATCAACCAGTAGGCGAAGAAGAGCATGGTCACGCCGAGCAGCCCCGTGGCGAAGCCCACCGACGCCACCACCATGTCGGTGTGGGCGGCGAAGTAGGTCCAGCGCGGACCGTCCGGGCCGAGGCCCCACAGCCCGCCGAAGCTCAGGTCGCGGTGGGCCATGCCGATCTGGTCGAGGCCGACCTCCAGCCCCTCGGTGCGGTTCACGTGGCCGAAAAAGCGTTCGAGGATATAGGGGTGATTCTCCAGATAGCGGCCCACGAAGGGGATGGCGACCAGCCCCAGCGCGAGCAGGAAGCCCGTGATGTTGGTGATCCTCACCCCGGCGGCGTACATCAGCACGATGCCCAGCCCGAACATCAGGACGCTCGTGCCCAGGTCGGGTTCCAGCAGGACGAGCAGGGTGGTGCAGACGATCATCAGGGTCGCGCTGATGAGCTTGTGCTGCACGCCCCGGCGCGAGAAGAAGGACGCCAGTTGGAGCACGAGGCCGAGCTTGGCGACCTCGGAGGGCTGGAAACGCACCGGGCCGAACTCCAGCCAGCGTTTCGTGCCCGGACTCGTCTCCGTGCCCTGCCCGAAGAAGAGGGTGAGCAGCAGCAGCGCCAGCGTGAACAGCCAGAAGGGCGTGGCGAAGCGCAGGAAGACGCGGGGCCGCAGCCGGGCGACGAGGAAGGTCATGCCGAGCGCGAGCAGGGCCTTGCCCCCGTGGTCCACGATGAGGTCGGGCCGGGCGGTCGCCACCCCCAGCAGCCCCAGCACGAGCAGCAACACCTGCGCGATGACGAGTTGGGTACTCATGCCCTCACCTCCCCGGTGGTCTCACGGGCCGCCAATGCACGGGCCGCCCGCGCGAAGCTCTCCCCGCGCGCCTTGTAGTCGCGGAACAGGTCGAAGCTGGTGCCGATGGGCGCGAGGAGGACGGTGCCTCGGCCCTCCAGCGCGGCGAATCCCAGGTCGACAGCTTCCCGCATCACCCCGTCCCCGTCCATCCCCGGCGTGAAGGGAAGGTGGTCGAAGGGCAGGCCGAGCGCGCGGGCGAGCTGTTCGCCGTCCTCCCCGAAGGCGACCACGCGGGCCACGCGCCCCCGCGCCGCCTCCCGCAGCGGGGCGAGGTCGGCCCCCTTGTCGCGCCCGCCGACGAGCCAGGCGATTGGGGTGGGCGCACGGGTGAGCGCCGCCTCCACCGCGAGCGTCCGGGTGGCGATGGAATCCTCGATAAAGCGCACGTCGCCAATCCGGGCGACCGTCTCGAAGCGGCCTGAAACGGGGCGGGCGGTGCGGAGGCCCTGAGCTAACGTCTCCACGTCCACCGGGCAGCCTAAGCGCGCCAGCAGCGCCTCGGCGGCGAGGACGGCGGCGGCGGCGTTGGCGGGGTGGATGCCCTCGGGGAGTTCGGCCATCGGCAGCACCTCCCGCCCGTCCGTGAGGGTGATGCGCTCCGGCGTGAAGGTCCGCACCGTGGCCCGCGTCGGCACGTCTAGCCCCACCGGAAGCACCAGCACGTCCCCGGCCTCCTGCCCTGCCGTGATGTTCAGCTTGGCCGCGTGGTACGCCCCCACCGTGCGGTGACGGTCGAGGTGGTCCACCCCCAGATTCGTGATGACGGCGACAGGCAGGCGCAGACCCGGCACCCGCTCCAGTTGGAAGCTCGACAGCTCCACGACGGCGACCTCCGCCTCGTCCACCACGTCGAGAAGGGGCGGGTCGATGTTGCCGCCCTCCCGCGCATTCAGGCCCGCCGCCCGGAGCAGGTGCCCGATCAGGACCGTCGTGCCGCCCTTGCCCGCCGTGCCCGTGATGCCGACGAGGGGGAGGTCGGGCCGGGAGCGCGCGGCGAGCGCCACTTCCCCGATGACCTCCGCGCCCCGCGCCATCAACGCGAGCAAGTCAGGGTGGTCGATGGGCACGCCCGGCGCGGCCACCACCGTCTCATATACGCCGCTCACATCGCCGCGCGGGAAGCTCAGCTCCCGCATCAGCGCCTCGTCCTCGTCCGTCGGTTTGGCGTCGTGCCACTCGGCCCGCCGCCCCTCACGCGCCAGAAACCTTGCCACCCCTCGCCCACTTCGCCCCAGCCCGTACAGCAGCACCTTTCGCCCCCCAGTCACGCCCACACCATAAGGGAAAGATCAAGGGAAGGGAGGTGAGAAATCCGAGTGCCGCGCGGTCACGGCCCTCAGCGCACCCGCACGCCCTTCGTCGCGGGCTGTTTACGAATCCACACGACGAAGCGCCGCACATCGTCATGCGCGAGCAGGGCGTCCACCGTGCTGTACTCGCCCGCCAGTTCCGCGTTCGTGAAGGTGCGGTGCAGGAACTTGTGGCAGGCCGGACACAGCGGCACGGTGGGCAGCTCGTGAATCTTGACCCCCTGCCGCCGTCCCTGCGACTTGGGGACGAGGTGATGTTCGGTCAGCACGGGCGTCTCCCGCCCGCACAGCCCGCACCGCTCCGGTTCGGCGGGAGGCGGGGGCCAGTTGGACTCAGGACGGCGGCGGGACATCGGGGGGAATGATGGCGTGTGGGCGCGGGTGAAACCGGGTGGGGAGTTACGGGAGGAGGGAGGCTTTAGGCGTTAGGCGTCAGATGTCAGGAAGCCCTACTGAGGGCCTGATTTCATCGTGTCAGACGATAAAACTTGAAATACCGCCCTTGACATTGGAGTTCGGCTCGCGCGTCCTGACCGGTGAATTTGAACATCTACGCCGATGAATACAGCGTTCTAAGCCCTAAACGGTGTTGGAAGAGAAAAGCAGGAGCGGCAGCCTTCGCTAGTCCGCTCTCCTTTCCCTAACCCCTTTCCCCTCACCCCTCACAGCTTCGTCATCTGCGGATACTTCTGAATCGCCTCGTCCTCGCTCAGAAACTCACCCTCCGCGTCGGGACTCCACACGACCTCGGCGCGGATGAGGTCGCCGGGCGACACGCTGCCCATCGCACTTAGGGCGGCGCGGGCCTCCTGCGCGGTCGTCACCCCGGCAGGGGGCAGGGAGGCGAGGGCGTGCGCGGCGACGGCGATGGTGACGGCGAGGTAGAGGTCGGTCGTGTCCTTCTGGAAGGTGTAGTCGGTGCGGGCCTCGAAGCCCGTGTTTACGTCCCGGTTCTGGTAGTTGCTCGTCGTCTGCTCGGTGAAGGCGGCACGGGCCTCGGTCGCCCAGGCTCCCACCTGGCGGTCGGCGGCGCTCGCGGGACCCTGCGCGCGTTCCACGTTGCCGTACACCCAGCGTTCCGGGTGGCGCAGGGCGACGAGGGCGGCCTCCTGAAGCATCCGAGCCAGCCCCTCGTTCGTGTCGGGGTCGCCGGTGCGGGCCACCCGTTGCAGGGCACGTTTGACCTCATCGCCCTCGGCCATCAGCAGTTGGACGGACACGGCCTGCGCGGTGCCGCTGAGGCTGCCCAGCCCGCCGCCCGTGCCCAGCGTCCGCGCCCCGCCCGTGCTCAGGCTGCGGCGCATGAAGCCGACCACGGTGAAGATGACCAGCCCGAAGATCAGGAGGCTCACCAGCCCGAAGCCGCCCACACCCCCGCCGCCGTACCCGTACCCTCCGCCGCCGACGATGATGGGGCCACGATAGCCGCCCGAGTACCCGCCACCCGAGTACCCCCCGCCCCCGCTATACCCGCCCCCACCGAACGAGCCGCCCCCCCCGCTGCTTCCGCCACCGCCCGAACTGCTGCCCCCGAAGCCGCCCCCCGACTGTGCCCCAGCGTCCCCGAGGAGCGTCAGCGCGGCGAGGCACAGGGCGAGCGTGGCGAGGAGGAGCAGAACGCCCCGCAGGGTTCGCGGCGTGGGGGTGGGCATAGTGGCCCCAGTGTAGGGGGTGGAGGGAGGCACCGGTCGCCCGTCGCCAGCCACCAGAGGAGACGGTAGGTTTCCTGTCCTCGGGACGAGAGTTTGGGAGGTCGGGGCCGTACACTGCCCGCCATGAGCGGAGAGACGGAGGGGCGGACGGTGGAGCTGACAGAGGCGGAGTGGGAGGCTTTCCTCTCCGGCCTGTACGAGCGGGACGAGGCGTTGGCGCGGCGGGTGCCGGACGGTGAATACCTCCCCGAGGAGGAGGTGGACGCCTACGTGCTGAGCGCGCACGCTGAGGCCCTGCGAAGTGCCGAGATAGACGGCGACGTGTGGGGCACGCTTTCTGACATCGAGGAGGAGGCCGGGGACGAGGAGGAGGCGTGGGCGAGGATCGTCGCCTTCTACCTGGGCCGGGGCTGCGTCCTCGTGCGGGTGACGGACGCCGAGGAGCCGGAGGAGTGGATTTTTGCCGAGGAGTTGGCCGGGCGGCTGGGCCTTCTGCCTGCGGAGAGGCCGTAAATCCCGCCTGAACGGGACCTCATCCGCCCGTGGGGAGGGGGGGCTAGGCTGCCCCTATGTCCAATCGTGAGGAAAGCCACTTCCCCCTGAAACGCCTGCTGCTGCTGGGTGCGCTCGTCGGTGCGGGGGCGTACTACCTGAGCCGCGAGCAGGGCCGCCGCGCGCTCGACCAGAAGCTCGCCGAACTCGGCCTCAAGGACGCCGCCGCCGAGGTCAGCGAGAGCGTCTCGAAAGGCTGGGAGAAGACGAAGGACGCCGCCGCCGAAGCCGGGCAGGCCATCGCCGAGAAGGCGACCGAGGTCAGGGACGCCGCGCAGCAGGGCGGGGCGCAGGCCGGGGTGGACCGGGCCAAGCAGGTGGCCGACGACGTGAAGGCCGCCGTGGCAAACGTCGCGGGCGAGGTGGGGGACGCCGCCGGGGACGTGGCCGCCACCGCGAAGAATGAGGCGCAGGACGTGAAGGGCAAGGTGGGAGACGCCGCAAGTGACGCGAAGGCGAACGCTCAGCAGACCGTGGGGCAGGCACAGAACAAGGCGCAGGACACCGCGCGGGACGTGAAGGACACCGCCCGCGACGTGAAGGCCGACGTGCAGCAGGGCGCGCAGCAGGTGAAGGCGGAGGCCAACACGGCGGCCAGCGCAACTCAAAGCAATGCTGAGCAGGCGGCGGGGAACATGCAGCACGTCACCCAGGACCTGCGGATGGGCGTTCAGACCACCGTGAGCGACGTGAAGGCCGACCTCAAGGGCGCGGCGCAGGATGCCAGAGCGGGCGCGCAGGCCGCCGCGAGCGACGCGCAGAACGCGGCCCAGAACGTCAAGGCCGACGTGAATCAGGGCGTGCAGGACGCGAAGCGCAACCTCTGATCCTCCGTCGGTACCCCTCGGACCCTCCCCAGCGGGGGGTTCTTTCCTTTGGTCCCGACCGTGACCCCTGCCGCGTGTTCACGTCCCCCGCGCGGGTACACTGCCGGGCATGACGCGCCGGGACAACGAGACGGGCGGGCGCACGGGGACGCTGGAACGCACGGAAACGCAGACGCAGCGGCCCCGGCTCTACCGCGTGCTGCTCCTGAATGACGACTACACGCCGATGGAGTTCGTGGTGCGGGTGCTGACGCGCTACTTCCGCAAGTCGGGGCACGAGGCCGAACTCATCATGCTCGCCGTCCACCACAAGGGGCAGGGCGTGGCGGGCATCTACACGCGCGACGTGGCCGAAACGCGGGTCGCCCAGGTCACGGCCCACGCCCGGCGCGAGGGCCACCCGCTGATGGTCGTCGCCGAGCCGGAGCCGGGCGAGTGAGGGCATTCAGATGATCGGAGACCACCTGCAAGTCACCATCGGGCGCGCGGCGGACTATGCGCGCGAGGCCGGGCACGAGTTCGTCACGCTCGAACATCTCCTCCTCGCGCTGACCCACGACCCGGACGCGCGTGAGGCCCTGCTTGCCGTCGGGGCCGACGTGGAGCGGTTGCGTGGCGATCTGGAGGACACCCTCGCCGAGTACGAGGTCGTGCAGGACGCCGAGCCGGACTTCACCCTCGGCGTTCACCGCGTCGTTCAGGGGGCCGTGCTGCAACTCCACGCGAGCGGCAAGGGAAGCCAGGCGGCGGACGGGGCGCGCGTCCTCGTGGAGCTGCTGGAGGAGGAGGACTCCCCTGCCCGCGCGGTGCTGGAGGCGCAGGGCGTGACCCGGCTCGACGTGCTCGGCTACGTCTCCCACGGCGCGGCGAAGGTCGTGGGCCGCGAGCGCGAGCGGCAGACAGCGGGGACCGACGGCGGGCCGGAGGCGGAGGGCACGGAGGCCGCCCAGAATCCCCTCGAAGCCTACGCCACCGACCTCACTGTACAGGCGAGGGCCGGGGAGTTCGACCCCGTGATCGGGCGCGAGGTGGAGCTGGAGCGCGTCACCCACATCCTCGCGCGGCGGGCGAAGAACAACCCCGTCCTCGTGGGCGAGCCGGGCGTCGGCAAAACCGCCCTTGCCGAGGGGCTGGCGCAACGGGTGGCGGATGGGCGGGCACCGGGCTTCCTGCGGGGGGCCTCCGTCTACGCCCTCGACCTCGGTGCCCTCCTCGCCGGGACACGCTACCGGGGCGACTTCGAGCAACGGCTGAAGGCCGTCCTCGCCGCATTGGACGGGCAGAACGCGGTCCTCTTCATCGACGAGTTGCATACGCTCGTCGGGGCGGGGGCGACCGAGGGCGGGAGTGTGGACGCGGCGAACCTCCTCAAACCGGCCCTCGCCCGTGGTCGGCTGCGGGTCCTGGGGGCGACGACGCCCGCCGAGGTCCGTTACCTCGAAAAGGACCGCGCCCTGTGGCGTCGTTTTCAGACGGTGGAGGTGCCCGAGCCGTCCGAGGAGGACGCCCTCGCCATCCTGCGGGGGCTGGCACCCGGCTACGCCTCACACCACAATGTGACCTATACGGACGGGGCGTTGGGGGCGGCGGTGAAACTCTCGGCCCGCCACCTGCGAGACCGTTTCCTGCCCGACAAGGCGATTGACGTGATCGACGAGGCGGGAGCCGCACGCTCCTCCACCGGGCGGGGCGGCGAGATCAGCGAGACGGACATCGAGGCCACCGTCGCCCGCATGGCCCGCGTGCCGGTCGGTGCCGTGAAGGCCGAGGACGCCCGGTCGCTCGCCACCCTCGAAGCTGATCTGAAGACGCGGGTGTTCGGGCAGGACGCCGCCGTGAGTGCGGTCTCCAGCGCCGTCAAGCTCGCGCGGGCCGGATTGCGCGACCCGCAGAAACCGCAGGGGGCCTTCCTCTTCGCCGGGCCGACGGGCGTGGGCAAGACCGAACTCGCCCGCGCGCTCGCCGAGCGGCTGGGCATCCACCTCGCCCGCTTCGACATGAGCGAGTACCAGGAGGCGCACACGGTCGCGCGGCTGATCGGTGCCCCGCCCGGCTACGTCGGCTTCGATCAGGGCGGCCTCCTCACCGACGCGGTGGCGAGGAACCCCCACGCGGTCGTCCTCCTCGACGAGATCGAGAAGGCACACCCGGACGTGTACAACCTCTTCCTGCAACTGATGGACCACGGCACCCTCACCGACCACACCGGCAAGAAGGTGGACGGGCGCGGCCTGATCCTCGTCTTCACGACGAACGCCGGGGCCGCCGACGCCTCGCGCCCTGCCCTCGGCTTCTCGCGGGAGGGCCGCGCGGGCGAGGAGGCGGAGGCCGTCAAGCGGACCTTTACGCCGGAGTTCCGCAACCGCCTTGACGCGGTGATCCACTTCCGGCCCCTCGCACCGTCAGTCATGGCGAGCGTGGTGGACAAGTTCCTGCGGCAGTTGGAGGAGCAACTGGGCGAACGCTCGGTGACGCTGGCCGTCACGCCCGCCGCCCGCGCGTTACTATCTCGCCTCGGCTACGACCCGCAGATGGGCGCGAGGCCGCTCGCCCGCGTGATCGAGGAGAGGGTGAAGCGCCCGCTCGCCGACGAGCTGCTGTTCGGGCGACTGAAGGATGGGGGCGTGGTGACGGTGGATGCGGGGGAACAGGAGGGCACATTCGCCTTCCTGTGAGATCGGGGCGTGGCAGGGTAAGGGGTGGCGACGCCGCTCAATCCCTACGTGTGGGAGTTGTTCAAGTTCTCCGAGGAGGGGCAACTCTGCTTGGAGTACCTCTCGAATCTGGACCGCTACCCGACGTGTGCCCAACTCTTCTCGGAGTTGCATGGGGTTGAGGAGTACGTCCTCGCCCACCTGAGCGCCGAGGGAAAGCCGGAGTGGGAGGACGCAGCTACACACCCGGATAATGTTGCCTTCGTTCAAAGAGTGCAGAGGTTCGCTGCCTCAAAGTCTGCCGACACGCTCGCACGGCGGCAGGAACTCCTGGCAGCGCTAGTCAACGGTGCCGTGCCTCTCACGGACGACGAGGACTCCGACTGTTTGGACGCCGACACCGCCCTCTTAGCCGTGGAATACGTCTCCCTGGGGCTTCACCTCGCCCACCCCGACTTCTTCCTCCCTTACGCCTTCGGCAACCGCTTCGACTTGTTCGGGCGGATTGCCGAGGCGTTCGACATTCTCCTTCCACCCGTGCCGTCCAAACGGGACAAGCTCGCCCGCTGGCTGTACTACGGGCAGATGTGCGGGGCGTTGCGGGAGTTCCGGGAAAGCCACCCGCTGAGCGTTCCCGAGATGCTGGCCTTTTTGAACTACTTCGCCACAGGCTTCGTTCTGGCCGAGCAGGAAAAGGAGTTACCCCCTCCTCGTCGTGCCTGGCTCCTGCTGGGCGCGGGCGAGAAGGACGGCGACTTCGGCTGGCTGGAGTCCGCCGACGCCAACTCTCAATCTCACTGGCAGGGCAACGAGTCCATGCAGCGCGGCGACATCTGCGTGATGTACGTCCGCAGCCCGCACAGCTCCGTCCACTCCATCTGGCGGGCCGTAGAGGACGGATACGCCGACCCCTTCTTCCACTACAAACACGCCGTTCAGATCGGCCAGCCCGTGCGGGTGCCCCGGCTGACCTTCGCGGACATGAATGCCGACCCTCTGCTGAGCGCCAACAAGTACATGAGGGCCAACCTGCAAGGTGCGAGCGGCAAACACCTCTCCCGAACGGAATACGAGCGCCTGCTGGCACTTCTCGCCGAACGTGGCCTCGACCTCACGACCATCCCACGGCTTCCGGCTGCCGACCTTGCCGACCTTGAGCAGCTTGAGAACGAGCGTGATGTGGAACTCCGGCTCATCGAGCCGCTTCTGAGGCGGCTTGGCTACCGGGAGCAGGACTGGATCAGACAGCTTCCCGTGCGGATGGGACGCGGCGAGCGGGTCTACCCGGACTATGCGCTGGGTGTGACGGGGCAAGCGCCAGAACTGCGCGCCCACGCGCTCGTCGAGGCCAAATACCGCCTGTCCACCGAACGGGAGTGGCGTGGTGCCTTCTTGCAGGCCAAGTCCTACGGCCTCCGTCTGGGTGCCGAGTGCATCGCTGTGGCCGCCGCCGAGAGCCTGCGGGTCTTCCGGCGTTCCCGCGACGACTTTCAGTTCGAGCGCGGCCAGAGCTACAGCTGGCCGGAGGTCATGACCGACACGACGTTGCTGGAATTGGAACGGGTCTTTAGGGGCGGGAGGTCACGCCGCGTCTCGTAAGCCATCAACTCCGGGCCACATGCCAACGCGCGTGCAGCCGCACCGGCCTCAGCCCATACGCCGTTACGTACCCCGGCAATCGGCGCAAGCCGGGAATGCCGTGCAGCACCCGCAGAAGGGTCGTCGGAACATGGAGTTGGTCCCCGGTGTGGATGCCCACCACCTCGCGCTCCTGAACGACCTGCTGGCTTTGAAGCACGGCGATCTGCCAGGAGCGAATGCGCTGCACGCGGGCGAGGTGGCGGGGCCGCACCCTCCCCGCGCGCAGGGGGCCGGAGAGCACGTTCGCCGCCGCCACTGCGTCCTGCACGGCCATGTTGATGCCCATGCCGCCAATCGGGGAGATGGGGTGCGCCGCGTCCCCGATCAACAGGAGGCCGGGCCGCCACCAGCGCCGCACACGCGCCACCTCTACGGCGAGGAGGTGCAGTTGCGCCCACTCGGTCAGCAGGTCCACCCGGTCGGCGAGCCAGGGAATCGTCTCCGCCACTGCCTGCCGGATGGGGCCGACGCCGCGCTCCCGCGCCTGCCGGTAGCTGTCCTTGCGGATGGAATAGCCCACCTGCCAGCGTTCCCCGTGGTCGGTGGTGACGATGCAGTGGGGGCCGCCGAGGTGCAGGTCGATGCTGCCGCCGGGATCGTCCGTGCGGCGCGGCAGGGCGAACCACAGCACGTCCTGACCGGGCGAGAGGCGGCGCAGGGCGAGGCCGGAGAGGGCACGGACTTTGGAGAAGCGTCCGTCGGTGCCCACCGTGAGCGCGGCGGGGAGGTCGTGCAGGGTGCCGTCCTGCCGGTAGCGCACGCCCGTCACCCGTTCGCCCTCCTCCAATAGCCCCTCCACCCGCGCACCCATCAGGACCCTCACGTGCCCGTAGCGGCCCAGTTCCCCCGCGAGGAAGGCCAGAAAGCGCGACTGCGCCATCACGGTCAGGTAGGGGTAGGGCGTCCGCAGGCGCGAGAAGTCGGCGATGACCTGCGTGCGCTGTGGCGTGATGAAGCGGGCGCGGTGGGCGCGGGTGTGCGAGAGCCTGAGCAGCGGCGTGGCGAGGCCGAGCTGCGCGAGGAGTTCCATGATGGCGGGGTGGAGGGTATCGCCCCGGAAGGACCGGTCGAAGTCGCGGGCCGCCTCCAGGACCGTGACCGGAATCCCCTGCCGCGCAAGGAGCAGGGCGAGGATCATCCCCGCCGGGCCACCTCCCACGATGCACACGTTTTGCGACTCAGACAGCACGACGGGCATTCTGGGCGGGTGGGGACAGGGCGGCTGTAGGCAATGCTGCGGGTGGTCGGGCGAATCCTCACTCCACCTTTACCGTCCCCTGAGCAGCAGACGTTCTCTCAGGGCGGAGGGCTACCGTGGGCCATGTCCCGCCCCGACCGCCTGGCTCTAGCTGCCATCTGCCTCTACCGGCGTCACCTGTCGCCCCGCAAAGGCTTTCGCTGCGCGCATGCGGCGCTCCACGGCGGCGAGTCGTGCTCGGCGGCGGTCGCCCGCATCGTCCGCGAGGACGGGCTGAGGGCAGGACGCGTCCGTATCGCTGCCCGCTTCGGCGCGTGCCGGGCCGCGCACAACGCTCTCCACGGCGGCTCCGCCCTTGCGCTGGGGTCGGGTGTGGAGACGCGTGGCGTGTGCTGCTGCGGGCCTATTCCCATCCCCTTCCGCTGCGGGTAAGGGACGAGCACAGCGATTTATCAGCCTATTTTTCGGGGACGCTCGGTTTGCCTCCCCCCTCTGCAAGCAGCCCCGCGAGTCAAGAGGAGGGGAACAGAGCACGTCCACCGCTCACCCCTCCTGCCCCTGAACCTCCGGTTTCTCGCCCCGGAAGGCGTCTCTGCCGGGCACAGGCTGAAGGCGGACGACCTGCCCGGTCCGGGCGCTCTCGTAGATGGCGTCCATGATGCGGTGGTCCTGCACGCCCTCCTCGCCGGGGGTCCACGGCAGCTTGCCGCCCCGAATGCACAGGGCGAAGTGGTCGAACTCCGCGCCGAACTGGTCGGGGTTGGGAAGCTTGGGCTGGAACTCGCCCCCCTGGTCGGTGATCGTCACCTTCAGGCCCTGGTAGGTGAAGGCGGGGTCCATCAGCACCGCGCCCTCCTCGCCCAGCACGCGCAGGGTGGTCGTCTTGTGCGCGCCGTAGCTCGTCAGGCAGTTGGCGACCACGCCGTCCGGGAAGCCCAGCATGAAGCTGACGGACTCCTCCACCTCCCGGAACAGCGGATCGTCCTTCGGCTGGTGCAGGGTGGCGAAGACCCACTCCGGCTCGGTGCCGAGGACGAAGCGCACGGTGTTCAGGCTGTAGATGCCCACGTCGGGCAGGGGGCCGCCGCCCGCGAGGTCCAGCTTCATGCGCCACGCCTCGGGGTCGTCCTCGGCCTGCGCGTGGATGGAGTCGAGCAGCTTGACGGGGCCGATCTTGCCGCCCTGCACGGCCCCTCGCGCCGCCCAGTGGTGGGGCGTGTACTGGCAGCGGTAGGCGGTCATCAGCAGGACGTTCGCCGCCTGGCAGGCGTCCACCATCGCCTGCGCCTCCGCCGCGTTCACGGAGAGGGGCTTCTCGCACAGGACGTGCTTGCCCATCCGCGCGGCCCGCTCGGTGAACTCCCGGTGCAGGCTGTTGGGCAGGACGATATACACGGCGTCCACGTCCTCGCGCGCTCCCAATTCCTCGAAGCGGTCATAGGTATACACGTCCGCGTCCGTGAGGTCGAAGGCGCGGGCGAAGGCGCGGCCCTTCTCCTCGTCGTCGGTCACGAGGGCGGTGATGGCGGCGTGCTCGCTCGTGCGCGCGGCGGGGATGAGTTCCTCGGCGCTGAGCTTGCCGATGCCGACGATGGCGAAGCCGATGCGGCGCGACTCGGCCTCGGGCAGGGGCAGGTCCGGTTTCAGGGGCATGGGGGCACGGTAGGCCAGCCGGGCGGGGGCGGGCGTACGGGAACGCTGAGCGGGTCTTCACCATTGGCCGCCTATGCTGAGCGGGCGATGGAAGTCCGCCTCCGCCCCGCCCACCCCTTCGACGCCGCCTTCGCCGTGCCGCTCGTGCAGGAGGTCAATGGGCGCATCGGCCACGCGCTGACGGGCACGACCTTCGACGCGGAGGCGGCGCGGGTGCTGCTGGGCTTCTTCCCGCTGGCGGGGAACCGATTGAGCCACCGCCATACACTGATCGCCGAGGGGCCGACCGGACCGTTGGGGCTGGCGGTCGCCTATCCGGGGTCGGAGGCCGAGGCGCTGGACGCCCCCTTCCGTGAGCGGCTGCGGTCGCTGGGCCTGTCCGACAGGATCGACCCGGAGGCGACCCCCGGCGAGCTGTATCTGGATACGCTGGCCGTCGTCCCAGAGGCACGCGGGCAGGGGGTGGGCGGGCTGCTGCTGGACGCGGTGGCGGCGCGGGCGCGGGAACTGGGCCTGCCCCGCGTGGGCCTGCTCGTCGGGGAGGACAGCCGGGCGGCACGGCTCTACGAACGGCACGGCTACCGGGCGGCGGGAGTTCGGGGAGTGGCGGGCGGTCAGTTCACGCGCCTCGTGCTGGACGTGGGTTGAGGAAAGGTGTGGCATCGTGGACGGCGTGACCTCTGCCCAACCCCACGTCACCCTGCGCGACCGCCAGCCGCGCGACCTGCCGACCCTGACCCGGTGGCTGACCGACCCAGGGGCCGAGTGGCGACGCTGGGACGCGCCCTACTTCCACGCGGCGACGACCACGGGGACCATGCGCGCCTACGTGGACCACCTCGCCCACAGCGCCCCCGACCCCGACGAGCAGATCATCGACGTGGACGGCGAGTGCGTGGGCATGGTCAACCGCTCGGAGGAGACGCCGGAGGGCGGCGGCTGGTGGGACCTGGGCATCCTGATCTACGACCCCCGGCATTGGGGCGGCGGCGTGGGCGCGCGGGCGCTGGGCCGCTGGGTGGCCGACACCTTCACCTGGATGGACGCGCACGTCGTCACCGTCACCACCTGGGGTGGCAATGAGCGCATGATCCGGGCGGCGCGGCGCGTGGGCTTCCGCGAGTGCGGGCGCGTGCGGGAGGCCCGCGTGGTGAACGGGGAGCGGTACGACAGCGTGAGGCTGGATTTGCTGCGGCGGGAGTGGGAGGGGAAGAGGGGAAGTTGACGGGTTCGTTTTCTTGGTTGCCAGGCCCGTTCACCCCCTCCCGGCCTCCCCCCTCAAGGGGGAGGAGTAGGACGGCCACAGCATTCGCCTTTTTCTCCCTCTCCCGTGGTGGGAGAGGGCCGGGGTGAGGGGGCGACCCGACGAGACTCCACCGCCCTCACCCCACTGCTCTACGCTGGTCGCGTGAGTCCGCGCAAGGCCGCACGGCCCAAGCCCCCGCCGCCCCTCAACCCGCCGGGCTTCCTGGCGACGCAGGACCTCAAGGAGCGGGGATGGACGCCGAGACTGATCGAGAAGTTCCTCGGCACCCACGATGAGACGCGGCCCAACGGCTTGAAGATGGGCCGCCGCCGTCTGCCGCCCGTCAAGCTCTACCGTGAGGAGCGCGTGACGGAGGCCGAGCGGGAGGAGGCGTTTCTCGTCGGTCAGGCCCGCGCCGCCGATGCCCGTGAGCGGGCCGAGCGCAACCGGGCGAAACGGCAGACCGAACGCGCCGCCCTCCTGCGGGCCGCCGCCGAGACCTACGTGCCTACCATCCACCCCGAACCGCTCCGCAAGGGGGCCGTCCGCCTCGCCCGCGAGCCGTACCTGGTCGGTCTGGAAGAGGCCGCCGTCCATCTGGAACGGGAAATCGGCAAGGTCACGCCCGCCGAGTCGGCCACCCTCCGCGCGCTGCTGCTGGACCGCTTGCATACCGCTCTCGCCGCCGCCTATCCGTGGTATCCCACCCCGGACAACCGAACGAAAAAGCCCGCCAGCCGGGAGGCAAAGGCGAGCGACTGGCGGACGTGGGAGTGGGAGTGAGGCAGAGCTTTCAGTGGTCAGCCCTCAGCTCTCAGCCACAGACACAAGAGGAGGGGCGTTCCACTGCCCCGGAACGCCCCTCCTGATTGCTGACGGCTGACGGCTGACCGCCCTACTGCAACGCCTGCACCGCCCGCTTGAGAATCGCGTCGCCCTGCACGTCCACGACGGCCTCGCCCTGGGTGGTGGAGCGGGTGGGGCGCTTGACCTCCGCCGTGTAGGTGAACTTGCCCTCCTTGTCGGCGGTGACGGTGACGGGCTTGCCGTCTACCGTGAGGGTAATTTTGGCATTCGGCGTGAGGCCGCCGCCGCTGAAGTTCAGGGGCGTGGTGTAGCGCGTGTCCACGACCGTGGTATCGGGCGTGACGCCCTTCTTGTGAATCTGGCGGCCCTTGGGCGTCAGCCACTCGCTGTTCACGATGGCGACCTTGCCGCCGTCCGCCGTGTCGAGCGGAATCTGCGCCACGCCCTTGCCGAAGGTCTGCTCACCGATCACGGTGGCGCGGCCCACGTCCTGCAAGGCCCCCGCCACGACCTCGCTCGCCGAGGCGCTGTTCTTGTTCACGAGGACGACGAGCTTGCCCGTGTAGTCGGTGGGGCGGCTGCTCGCGCGCCCGTACACCTGCGTCTGGCCGCTGCGGTCGCGCAGGCTGACGATGTTGCCGCTCCCCATGAACTGGTCGGCCACGTCCACACCCGCGTTCAGGAGGCCGCCGCCGTTGTCGCGCAGGTCGAGGATCAGCTTCTGGATGTTCCGGCGCTTCATGTCGGCGACCGCCGCGCGGAACTGCTCGCTCGCCTTCTCGTTGTAGAAGGTGTTCAGCGCGATATAGCCGACGTTGCCCGGCAACACGGTCTGCTCGACGCTGACAACCGTGACGGGCTGGCGCTCCATCCGCACGGTGAAGGGCTTGCCCGCGCGGGCGAAGGTCACATTGACCGTCGTGCCCCGCTGGCCACGCACCAGACGCACGATCTCGTTGAGCTTGCTCGTCAGGACCTCGGTCTCGCCGATCTTCACGAACACGTCGCCGATCTGCACCCCGGCGTTGGCGGCGGCCCCGCCCTTGAACACGTTGTCCACCTTGCCGCCCGTGCCGTCGGGGTTCGCGCCCACGAGCGTCACGCCGATGCCGAAGAACTCCCCGGCGAGGTTCTCGGCGTCCACCGCGTTGTCGGCGGGTTCCGAGTAGTAGGTGAACTCGTCGTCGAGGCTCCCGAGCGCCCCGTTGATCGCGCCGCGCAGCACCTTCTCGTCGTCCACCTGATACAGGTAGAAGCGGTCGAGGCTGCTCAGCACCTGAAGGAGCGATTGGCCGGTCTTGGACTTGGCGAGTTCGGCCTGGGTATACCCGCCGAGCTGGGCGTACCCCACGGCGGCGGTAGCGGCGAGCGCCCCCGCCACGAGCGTCATGCGTCTACGGTTCACAGGGTCAGAATAGGGTGCGCGGGTGAAGGGCGTTTGAGGCGGAGGTCACGAGGTTTCGCCGCCTGGGTTGGGGGTTGTCTACCGAGGGAAAGTGTGTTGGGCGAGGGATGGCAAATCCCGTTACCCGGCCTGTCGCTTGAGCGCCTGGTGTGGATGGCGAATTGGGCAAAAGGAGCGTTTTCGTCGTCTGGCAACAGGACGAGCGGTGCTCGTCACCCCCCTCCCCGACCCCCCACAAGGAGGGAGGGGAAAAGAGCACGGCTAGCACGCTCGATTTCTATTGCACATCAGGCGTCCCCTGGGGAGGTTGGGTGGGGGTGAACGGGCCTGGCCTCTCAACAAAGCTGCCGTCAACTTCCCACCACTTGCCTTCCGCCGTTTGCCTTTGACCCTCCGCCCCTGTCATGAGGCCGCCTTCACGGATTCCTGCGACCCTTCGGCTATCCTGCACGGCGAGCATGACGCGCCCACCTCCCTCGTCCCGCCACGCCCCCCCCGCCGGGGCGAGCATGATCGAGTTCAAGAACGTAACGCTGGAATACCCCGTGACCCGCACCCTCGCGCTCGACGACGTGAGCATCGGCGTGGGCAAGGGCGAGTTCGTCTATTTGGTGGGGCACTCCGGCGCGGGCAAGAGCAGCTTCATGAATCTGGTCCTCAAGCGGGCGCTGCCCACGCGCGGCGAGGTCCGCATCGGCGGGGAGCCGCTGACGCGCTACCGGGGCCGCCGCACCGCCCTGCTGCGCCGCCGCATCGGGACCGTCTTTCAGGAGAACCTGCTGCTGGAGCATCTGAACACGCAGGACAACGTGGCCTTTACCCTGCGCGTGACGGGCGTGCCCCAGCGCGAGTGGCCCGCCCGCGTCGCCTCGGCGCTGCGGACCGTCGGGCTGGAGCACAAGAAGCACGCCCTGCCCCTCCAGCTCTCGCAGGGCGAGCAGCAGCGCGTCGCCATCGCCCGCGCCATCGTCAGCGACCCGCCCCTGCTCCTCGCCGACGAGCCGACGGGCAACCTCGACCCGGAGAACGGGCGAGAAGTCCTCAAGGTTCTCCAGAACGTCCACCTGCGCGGCACCACCGTCATCGTCGCCACCCACGCCCGCGAACTCGTGGAGACCTTCCGCCACCGGACGCTGACGCTGCGGAAGGGGAAGCTGGTGCGGGATGACCCGTATGGGGGGTATGCGTTGTGAGGGCGTTGGGCGGGCCGTCGAGAAGTCGAGAGGTCGAGAGGTCGAGGGAAGCTGGCTCTCTGACTCTCGACTCCTCGACCCCTAGACCCCTCGACCTCCTCGACCGCGCCGGAGGCACCCAGTGACCTACCACCTCCGCCAGGCCCTCCTCGCCATGCGCGGCAACCTCACGGCCACCTTCGCCACGCTGATGACGATGACCTTGACGCTGCTGATGCTGGGGTTCGTGCTCCTGCTCACGCTGAACGTGAACCGGACGCTGGCGCAGCTCGAATCGCAGGTGGAGGTGGCGGCCTTCCTGCGGGAGGGGGCGGACGGGCCGCTGCTGCTGACGCAGGTGCGGGCGCTGCCGCAGGTGCGGGAGGCGAACCTCGTCACGCGGGTACAGGTCCTCGACGAGATGACGCGCGACTACCCCTACGCGCGCGACGCCGCCGAACTCGCCGGGAATCCCTTCCCCGACACGCTGCGGATGCGGGTGTTGCGGGTGGAGGACTCGCGGGCGGTGGCGGCGGCGGTGTCCACACTGGCGGGCGTGGAGGACGTGGAGTACGGGGCCGGGTACGTGGACCAGACGGTGCGGACGCTGACCGCCGTGCGCGGGGCGGGGTACGCGCTCGTGGGGCTGCTGCTGCTGGGGACCCTGTTCAACATCCTCAACGCCGTGCGGGTCGCCATGTACGCGCGTCGGCAGGAGATCAGCGTGATGCGGCTCCTCGGCGCGACGCGCGGCTTCATCCGCATGCCGCACGTCATCGAGGGCCTGATTCTCGGCGTGGCGGCGGCGGCACTCGCCCTCGCGCTGCTGACGCCGACGTATCTGGAACTCGCTGGGAGGGTGCAGCTCTTCGCGCCCGTCTTCCCCATCGTGCGGGACCTGCCCACCCTCCTGCCCCTCCTGGGCGTCGTGGGCGGGCTGGGCGTGGTGATCGGTTTCTTCGGCAGTCTCTTCGCGTCGCGGCGCTACCTGCGGGAATTGGAATGAGACCGCGTTGGGCCATCCCCGCCCTCCTCTCGGCGGCGCTGCTGGCGGGCGCGCAGACGACGAGCGAGCGGCTGGAGAGCCTGCAACGGGAACTCCAGCAGCAACGGCGGCTGAGCACCGGGCAGCGGCAGGAGCTGGAGCGTCTGCGCGCGAACATCCAGAACCTCACGGCGCAGCAGCGGCAGACGCTGACCCGGCTGGACGCCCTCGCCGGGAGCGTGGCCGCGCTGGAGAACGAGGCGGCGCGGCTGCGAGCGCGGGTAGCCCTCGCCGAGCGGCAACTGGCGGACATCACCGAGCGGCGTGAGCTGACAGGGGCGCGGGTGGCGCGGCTTCAGGGGGACGTGCGTGAGTTGTTGAACGCCCTCTACCGGGAGCGCAGTGGGCAGTACCTCCAGCTCCTCTCGCAGTCGGCCAGCCTGTCGGACCTCCTCATCCGCCTGCGGTACGCCAACCGGGCGGGGCAGTACAACATCGAGGTCATCGAGCGGTTGCGGGGGGAGGTGCAGACCCTCGCCGCGCAGGGGCGGCAGCAGGAGGAACAGACGGCCACGTTGAAGGCGTTGCAGGCCGAACGCCTCGCCGGGCTGGAGCGGTTGCGCGACCGCCGAGCCGAGCAGCAGACCCTCCTCACCTTCCTGCGCCGCAGCGAGCAGGGCCAGCGCACCCTCGCCACGCGCACGCGGGCCGAGCAGGTGCTGACGGCCCAAACAATTGACCAACTGGTGGGAGCCGTCGTGCAGGAGCGCACCCGCCTGGAGGCCGAGCGCCGCCGCCGTCTGGAGGAGGAACGCCGCCGCCGCGAGGCAGAGTTACGCCGCATCCGTGAGGCGCAGGAACGTGCCCGGCAGGAGGCCCTGCGCCTCGCCCGAGTGCGCGCCGAGCAGGAGCGGCAGGCGCGCGAACAGGCCGCGCGGGAGGCCGCCCTCGCCGCCCAGCGGGAGCGCGAGGCCCGGCTCCAGCGGGAGCAGGCGGCCCTCAGGGAGCGCGAGGCGCAGGAGCAGCGGGCGGCGGCGCAGGTCGAGCGGCAACTCGCGCCCCTGCCCGCGCTGAGCGGCCCGGTGGGTTTCCCCCTCCCCGGCGGCAGCGTTACCCAGCCCTACGGCGCGAACGGCGCGCAGTGGGTGGTCCTGGGTGCCCCGGACGGCGCCGTCGCCGTCGCCGCGCTGGAGGGCAACGTCATCGCCACGACCTACTACGCCAGCCTCGGCTGGGTCGTCCTCATCGACCACGGCCCGACCGTCACCGCCTACTTCGGCCTTCAGGACTCGCAGGTCAGCGTCGGCAACCGGGTGGCGCGCGGCACGCCCCTGGGCATGGTGGGCGGCAGCCCCATCTTCGGGCCGGGGCAGATGGCCTTCCAGCTCAACAGCGTCCAGGGGGGGACGCGGAGGCCGATGCCGCCGCCGTTCTGAGTGAAGGAGAGGAACACGCCAGTAAAGTGAGGATGTGCAAATCGTCTACCGGAACGTTGTATTCGACCACACGTGCCCCTGGTCGTCCAGCGAAATCTCGGCTCTTGAAGACATCTTGGGGGCTTCTCTGCCGAAGGACTTCCTAGACTTCAGTGCCGTTGTAGGTGGAGGAGTTTGCGAGTTCTCCTTTGATGTCCCATTCCCTAGAGGTGGGAATCGGACGCTCGCTTTACGCGATTGGCACGGCTTCAAATGCCGAACGACGTTTGCCGAAGCCCTCGATTTCGCACGGAAGACTTTCCACATCCCCCAGAAGGTCCTACCCATCGCCAACTCCGATTGGGAGAACTTCGTCTTCCTCGATCTCACTCAGGAGGGTGGAGGGCGTGTCGTCGTATTTGTGATGGGAAAGCCCGCATGGACCGGGTGGAGTACGGAGTCAACTTGGACGACCGTGGCGGAGAGCTTCACGGAGCTGCTTGACCGTATGTATCTGGATGATGAGACTGTAGAACTGCTACAGGAAGAGCTTGGTGATGATGAGGAAGAGGATCGGCGGATTGAGCGCATTCTCGATATAGGTCGTCCCGGTTGGCGTGCAGCACCCTCGTAGAGGCTCCCTCACGGCATTTGTCGAACGGCTTCCAAAGCCTCTTCTCCCCTCGCCCCTTGCCCCCACCCCCCGCGCTCTGATACTCTCCTTCGGTGCGCTTCCGGTTGGCTGCTGCGGGCGCATGATCCCCGCCGCCTAAGCGGGAGACAACCCTCACCACCCCAACCCGAGGTCTGAAGAACATGGTCAAGATTCGCCTGTCCCGTTTCGGCTCCACCCACAACCCCCACTACCGCATCGTGGTCGCGGACGCGCGCCGTCCCCGCGACGGTGGCTATATCGAGAGCCTGGGTCACTACGACCCCCGCAAGAAGACCGAGACCTACCTGAAGGTGGACGCCGAGCGCGCCGCCTACTGGCTCTCGCAGGGTGCCCAGCCCACGCAGACCGCCCGCCGCCTCCTCAAGTCGCAGGGCGTCAAGTTCGGCGGCTGAGGCCGAGGCGAACAGAAGAGGGAGGCTCCTGCAGGGGCCTCTTTTTTTGGCTTGTGGCCTGTCGCCTGTGGCTTGTAGGAAAGGGCGTTGTTCTTCCACACGCCACACGCCACGTGCGACGAGCCTCCCCTACAATGTCCGCCATGAAGACCGATCCCGTAGACCTGACGCTGTTTCTGGCGCAGAGCGTGGTAGATCAGCCCTCGCTGGTGCGCGCCTCCCGGCGTGGGCCGACCGTGGTGGTGCGCGTCGGGCCGGGCGAGGAGGGACGGCTGATCGGGCGGCAGGGGCGGGTCATTCAGGCGATTCGGACCCTCGTGCGCGCGGCGGGCGATCCCCGTGAGCGGTTGAACGTGGACCTGGACGCGCCCCGCAAGCAGTGAGGGGGCGGCTGTGACGGCACCGGAGAACACGACCCGGCTGGGGCACTTCCTGGCCCCGCACGGCGTTCAGGGCGGCGTGAAGGTGTACGTGCTGGGCGACCCGGCGCAACTGCTGGAGCTGCCGCGCGTGTGGGTGGAGGGCCGGGGCTGGCTGCGGGTGCGCCGCGCGGAGTCGGTGCCGCCGGGCGTGGCCCTCCACCTCGCCGGAATCACCACGCGTGAGGCGGCGGAGGACCTGCGCGGTATCCACGTCTTCGCCGCCGACGCCGACCTCCCCGAGTTGGAGGAGGGCAGCTACTACTACCACGAGCTGCGCGGGCTGCCCGTGCTGGGGGCGGACGGCACCCAACTCGGCGAGGTGACGGACGTGATAGACGGTGGGCACCAGGATTTGCTCGTCGTCGCTCACCCGAACGGCGAGGATTTCCTACCCCTGCAAGCGCCTTACGTGACCGTGGAGACGGGCGACACGGGCCGACCCACCGCCGTCACCCTGACCGAGGACGCGCCGGGGGGGCTGCTGGGGGAGGGGACGGAGGAGGTGTGATGGTTCGGGTGCGGCGGCTGATTCGTGGCCGACGGCAGGGAGGTATGAGTCTGGGTTCTGACAAGGCCATGCTCGCTCACCCGCACCCGGCCTCCCCCCTCGAGGGGGAGGGGCAAAAGAAGAAGCGCCGCGTCTTCCTGTCGTTCCTCATTCTTAGAAGGCAAACAGTCTGCCTCCCGCCCTCCGCCCCATGCTGACCTTTTCCTTCCTCACCCTCTTTCCCGAACTGCTCGCGCCCTTTGCCTCCGAGGCTATTCTCGGCAAGGCGGCGGCGCGGGGGCTAATCGCCGTGAACCTCGTCAACATGCGGGACTTCGCGGGGAACAAACACGCGAAGGTGGACGACACGCCCTACGGTGGCGGCGCGGGCATGGTCATCCGCGTGGACGTGGCGGAGCGGGCGCTGGCGAGCCTTCCTCCGGCGGATGAGGTGATCCTGTTTACGCCCGCCGGGGAGCGGTTCACCCAGCGCACGGCGGAGGAATTGTCGGCCAAAACGCACCTCGCCTTCCTGTGCGGGCGCTACGAGGGCTTTGACGCGCGGGTGGAGGGGCTGGTCACGCGCGAGCTGAGCGTCGGCGACTTCGTGATGATGGGCGGCGAGGCGGCGGCGGCCTGCGTGCTGGAGGCGGTCGCGCGCTTGCGGCCTGGCGTGCTGGGCGACGAGGACTCCCACCGGGCCGACTCCTTCTCCAGCGGGCTGCTCGACTACCCGGAGTACACCCGCCCTCCCGAGTGGCGCGGCGTGGGCGTACCGGAGGTCTTGAAAGGTGGGAACCACGGCGCGGTGGCCGGGTGGCGGCGACAACAGGCCCTCGCGCGGACGCTCGCCAGGCGGCCTGACCTCCTGCCCGGCGCGGGCCTCACGCCGCAGGACAGCGCGCACCTCCTCACGCTGGGAGTCACCATCGAGCAATTGGCCGCGTGGGGAGCGCCGCCCCCGCCCGAGCCGAAGCGCAAGCGTCGGGAACGGTCCGGCCTGAAGGAGTCCTGAAGGCCCGCCGCCCGTCGGGGGCAAGCGCGGCGATAGGGACGGCGAAAACGGGGAAACTTGCGTTGAGGCGCACACTTCCGGGTTCTCCTTCTGTATCCGGCGCTCAGTTCAGCTCGGCGGTGAGGGCGCAGGATGGGGGTGAGATGCGGGTGCCCCTGTTCCCCCTGCCCAACCTCGTCCTGTTTCCGGGACAGGTGTTGCCGCTGTATGTGTTCGAGGCCCGCTACCGCGAGTTGCTGGCGCGGGTACAGGAGAGCGGGGAGCCGTTCGGCATCGTGCGGATTCGCTGGTCAAGCGAGGTCTCGGCCCTGCCCTTCCACGAGCGGGTCTCGCGGGTGGGCACGCTGGCCTACGTCACGCGCGCCCAGCGCCACGAGGACGGCACGAGCAGCATCCTCGTCGTGGGCGGCGAACGCTTCGCGGTGCAGGACTTCGACCCGAGCGAGTCCTACCTGAGCGCCGAGGTCTCCCTCACGCCGCTGGAACCCGACATGCTGGGGCAGCCCGCCGTGGACGCCCTCGCGCGCCACCTCCTCTCGGACCTGCTGCGCCTGCACCCTGGAGACAAGGACGCGATCATGGAGGGTGCTCCAGAAGACCCCCTGCTCCTCGCCAGCTTCGCCGCCGCGCTGCTGCCCCTCACCCCCGAGCAGCGGGAGGAGGCGCTGGAGGCGTCCACACTCCTCGACCGTCTGGAGGCCCTGCTGGGCTTCGTGCCGGTGGAGGCGCGGGAGTTGAATTAGCGGTCAGCTTTCAGCTTTCAGCCGTCAGCAGAACACTTCAAGAACCCTGCTTCTCTCGGTTTTCGGGAGAGGGGCGTTCCCCGCGCGGTGTAGATTGAATTCGTCTTCACACTCAAGCGGTCTCCGGCTCTGGCGACGGCGGTGTTTCTCCCCCTTCCGTCGCCGTTCTTCTCTCCCCTTTCGAGGTTCAGGCGTGAAGTGTCTCCTTCCCGGTCTCGCCCTTCTGCTGCTCACGTCGTCCGCGCTCGGTGCGCGTGTCACGGTTCCCGGCACGTCCGTCAGCCTCGCGGTGCCGGAGGGTTTCGTTCCCATGCCCGCCGACATCCTGGCGCTGAAGTATTCGCGCGGTGGCAACCCGCCCTCCTCGGTGTACTCCACCCCCGGCCCGAGTTGGGCGGTCAACATCGCCTTCTCGCTACGGGACGTGCGGTTGCCGCCGGGCAGCCTCACCCCCGCCCAGGCCGCGTTGGAGCGGTCCGTGCAGGCCACGCCGGGCTTCCGCTGGGTAAAACGTGGCATCGAGCGCGTGGGCAACCGTGAGTGGATCGTCCTCAAGTTCTGGGTCAACGGCCTCGACCAGCCCATCTACAACGACCTGCGCGCCACCCGCGAGGGCGAGGGAACGCTGATCGTCTCCGCCAACGTCACGAAGACGCTGTATCCGAAGTACGTCAAGAGTCTGGACGCGGCGATGAGCAGCCTGCGGTGAGGGTGTCTGCTGGCCGCTGGAAGCTGGCGGCTGGCGGCTCCCCTAGAACACCACCGTCTTATTCCCGTACACCAGCACCCGGTCCTCCACGTGCGCCTTCACCGCGCGGGCCAGCACCTGCCGCTCCACGTCGCGGCCCACGCGCATCAGGGTGTCGGGCGTCTCGCGGTGGGTGACGGGCACCACGTCCTGCGCGATGATCGGCCCGGCGTCCAGCTCCTCGGTGACGTAGTGGCTCGTCGCGCCGATGAGCTTGACGCCCCGGTTGAAGGCCGCCCGGTAGGGGTTCGCGCCCACGAAGGCGGGCAGGAACGAGTGGTGGATGTTGATGACGGGCCGCCCGAATCCGCTCAGGAAATCGCCGCTCAGAATCTGCATGTAGCGCGCGAGGACGGCGAAATCGGCCCCCACCTCCTGCATGAGCCGCACCTGCTCGGCCTCCGCCTCCGCCTTGTTCTCCTTCGTCACGGGGACGACGTGGAAGGGGATGCCGAAGGTCTCCGCGTCCCGCCGCAGGTCCTCGTGGTTGGAGATGACGAGGGGGATTTCTATGTTCAGCTCGCCCCGCCGCTTGCGCCACAGCAGGTCGAGGAAGCAGTGGTCATACTTGCTCACCAGAATCGCCATGCGCTTGGGCTGGGTGGTGTAGCTCAGCCGCCAGTCCATACCGAAGGGTTCGGCGACGACGCTGGCGAAGGCCCGCTCGAACGGCTCCCGCGCGAGGTCGAGGCGTTCGAGGTGAAACTCCATCCGCATGAAGAAGGTGCCGCCCGAGGGGTCGGTGGAGTGCTGATCGGAGTGGATGATGTTGGCCCCGTGGTTGTGCAGGAACTGCGAGACGGCGGCCACGATGCCCCCCCGGTCCGGGCAGGTGATGGTGAGGACGGCGGTGTTCAGGGGATCGAGTTTGGGGGTGGAGGGGGCCGTCATGTCCGGGACAGGATAACGGGGTGGGTTGGGAGGAAGGTCGGGGGCGGTTAGCCATTAGCGTTCAGCCATTAGCTTTCAGCCGTCAGCTCTCAGCCGTCAGTTAGGAGGAGAGCAAGCGTTGCGTGCCACCCCCCTCCCGGCCTCCCCCGCAAGGGGGGAGGAGCAAAAAGCCCACTCATCACCCAACACTCAACCCTCATCACTGCCTTCCCTCCCCATGCTCTAGGCTCAGGCGCGTGCAGACCCCTTCCGTCTCCCCCACCCTGAGCTACGACCCCGAGCGCCACGCGGCCCTGCTCGCCGACTACTGCCTGACGGCGGGGGCGAGTGAGCGGCTGCTCGTGGCCGGGGGCACGCCCGCGACGCCCCTCGTGCGGGAGGTGACGCGCGCCCTGCTGCGGCGCGGTGCCCGGCCCGTCGTGCGGCTGGACTACCCCGGCCAGGACGAGGACTTCGCGGCCCTCGCCTCGGACGCGGTGCTGGACGCGGCGCACCCGGCGGACCTCGCGGACGTGGAGGCGCTGGACGGCAGCCTCCGCATCCTGACGCCGGGGCCGGGAGAGGCGGGGGATGCGGGCCGCCGTGCCCGCCTCACCGCCGCCCGCGCGCCCGTGGCGTCCATCCGGGCGCGCAAGAAGTGGTGCCTGACCCTCTACCCGACCGCGCACGCCGCCGCTGGGGCCGGGATGAGCGAGACCGAGTTTGGGGCCTTCGTGATGCGCGCCATGTTTCTCGACCGACCCGACCCGGTGGCCGCGTGGGGCGAGGTGCGGGAGACGCAGGCCCGCCTGATCGAGCGGCTGACCCGCGCCGACCGGGTGCGGATCGAGGCACCGGGCACCGACCTCACCCTGCGCGTGGGCGGGCGAACGTGGGCCAACAGCGACGGCAAACGCAACATGCCGAGCGGCGAGGTCTTCACCGGGCCGTTGGAGGACAGCGCCGAGGGCGTCGTCACCTTCACGGTCCCGGCGGAGTACGGCGGGCGGATGGTGCGCGGTGCCCGCCTCGTCTTCCGCGCGGGCGAGGTCGTGGAGGCGAGCGCCGAGGAGGGGGAGGACGTGCTGCGCTCCGCCCTCGCCACAGACACGGGCGCGCGGCGGCTGGGCGAACTCGGCATCGGCACCAACTTCGGCATCCAGACCCCCACGGGCAACATCCTCTTCGACGAGAAGATCGGCGGCACCGTCCACCTCGCCCTCGGACGCTCGTACCCGGAGACGGGCGGCGTGAACCGGAGCGCGATCCACTGGGACCTCATTACCGACCTGCGAACGGGGGGGCGGCTGAGTCTGGACGGGGAGGTTATGCAGGAGGGTGGGCGGTTCGTCAGGTGAGGGGCCGGGGCTGGCTCGCGGCGCTCGTCGGGGGGCTGGCCGGATTCCTCCTCGCCTGCGCGCTCCTCTTCTCGCTCCTCGCTCCACGAAGACAGGTCGTCGCCCGCTGGGACGCGCCGGACGGGATTCACCACGCCCTGATCGTGGACGACGGACCCAGCCCCACCGCACTCTTCGGCTCTGTACACCGCTGGCGGCTGTATCTGGGGCGGGACGCGGAGGAACCTTCTTACGGCCATTACGTGAGCCTGCCCGAACTCCCCGACCTGTACGGGCAAGATGAGGCGACGTGGCAGGACAGCCGGGTGAACTGGACCTCCGCCGGGGTGCGCCTCACCTTCCCGACGGGCCACGAACTGTTCGTTCCGGCGCGGGCCTACACGGGCGGACGTTGAGGGCCGCGCCCTACCCGATGGCCTTTCGCACCGTTTCCTTCCAGGTCGGCGGGTACATCACCGCGAACTGGCCCCGGTGGTCGGCCCAGACGCGGGTGAAGTCGGCGTAGCTCATCCGCACGTAGCCGAGCAGGGGGTCCATCAGGTAAACCTCCTGCCGGGCGTCGTCGTAGCCGGTGACGACGCGCCAGTGGGGAATGACCTGCGTGGGCGTGACATGCGATTGCAGCGCGATCAGCGGCAAGCGGGCGCGGATGGCCGAGCGCACGGTGTCCAGCGAGCCGCCCCGGAACAGCCGCGCCTCCATCCCCGCGAGCGGCGCGAAGTCCACGATGGCCTGAGCGGTCATGTAGGAGCGTTCGGTGGGGCGGGTCAGGCGGCTCACGTCGGCCAGGGCCACGTTGACCCCAAAGTAACCCAGGACTTGCGTGAGGCTCGCCGGGCCGCAGGCGTTGTACGTCTGGTGGACGAGCGGCATCCCGGACAGGACGTAGCCCGCCGGGGCCGGAGTCGTTGGGGCCGCCCGAACGCTCCCGAACACGGAGGTGGAGGCGAGGAGGAGGGGGAGCAGGGCGCGCACGAGCACAGGATGGCGCAGGCCCTCTGACGGAAGGGTTACGCGGCCCCAGACCGAGGAGGAGGAAGTCGTTCAGAGAGTCTGCGGAGGAAGCAGAGCGCCGATCAGAAGGGCCAGGGCACCGCCGCCCACACCCAGGGCCACCTTCCAGCGGGGAGGGAGAACCATGAGGGCGAGACCCAACCACAGGAGGAGCGCGACAAAACCAAACACCAGGAAATGACCGCCCAGCGTCGTCTTCCAACCGGAGTTCGCCGTCCCCGTCAGATTGAAGAGGCTGCTGCAAACCAGCACCACGCCGACCAACTGCGTTAGCCGGGGCGCTTCCTCTCGCAGCGGTCGTGATGGAACCGACGGCCTGGAGGCTTCCCGCCCCGACCCGTCCCGCTTCCTGAAAACCCCGAAACCCAGCGCAGAGCCACAGACGAGGGCTACAACACTGTTGGAGAGCAGAGGACCACCGGGAACACCGATGGACAGGCCACCGAGACAGGCCAGGAGCGCCAGCAGCAGCAGGGCAACTCCCAACCGCCGCCCGGTCGAAGGCGGCGTCAGCGGAACACGGGCCACCAGCAGCGTGCCCAGAAACCAGCCGAAGCAGGCGATGTAGACGAGTACCTCTCTCCACTCCACACGTTCAGCGTAGTCAGGAGTTCTCTCAGCCCTCTGACTCCTCCAGCGGCGCGAACAGCCGTTCCAAATCCCCGGTCGTCAATTGCGTCGCGCTCGTCAGGCCGCCGCCTAGCACACCCTGCGCGAGCGCCGATTTCCTCTGCTGGAGGTCCAGAATCCGCTCCTCCACGCTGCCTGCCGCGATCAGCTTGTAGACGAAGACAGGTTTGTCCTGCCCGATGCGGTAGGCGCGGTCGGTGGCCTGATTCTCGGCGGCGGGGTTCCACCACGGGTCGAGGTGGATCACCGTGTCGGCGGCGGTGAGGTTCAGGCCCACGCCCCCCGCCTTGAGGCTGATGAGGAAGACGGGCACCTCGCCCCCCTGGAAGCGTTCGATCTGCGCGGCGCGGTTCTTCGTCTGCCCCGTCAACTTGGCGTACCCGATGCCGAGGTCTGTCAGGGTCTCCTCCAGCAGGCCGAGCAGGGTAGCGAACTGGGAGAAGATCAGGACGCGGCGGCCCTCCTCCACCATCTGTGGCAGGTTCCCGGTCAGCCAGTCGAGCTTGGCGCTGCCGCTGACCTTGCGGGCCGCCTCCAGCCTCACGAGCCGGGGGTCGGTCACGGCCTGCCGCAGCTTGAGCAGCGCGTCGAGGATGGCGACGGTGGAGCGGGCCAGCCCCCGCGCGTCGAGTTCCTCGCGCACCCGCTCCAGCATGGTCACGCGCACCGTCTCGTACAGGTCGCGCTGGTCGCCGTCGAGCGTCACGCGCACGGGCATCTCGGTCTTGGGCGGCAGTTCGGTCGCCACCTCGCGTTTCTCACGGCGCAGGATGAAGGGACGCACGCGGGCGGCGAGGGCAGCCTGACGGGCGCGGTCCCCCTGTTTCTCGATGGGGTTGCGGTACAGCTCGCGGAAGGTCTTCTCGTCGTGCAGCAATCCCGGCGTCAGGAAATTGAACTGCGACCACAGCTCGCCGAGGTGGTTTTCCAGCGGCGTGCCGGTCAGGGCGAGGCGGTGGCGGGCGTTGAGTGCCCCGGCAGCCTTCGCGGCGGCGCTCCTCGGATTCTTGATGTTCTGCGCCTCGTCGAGGACGAGGAGGTGGAACTCGTGCTCCCGCAGGGCGTCCACGTCACGCGGGAGCAGCGGGTAGGTGGTGAGGATGAGGTCGTGATCCGGCACGCGCCCGAACTCCGCCTTGCGCCCCGGCCCGTGCAGGGTCAGCACCCGCAGCCCCGGCGTGAAGCGGGCCGCCTCCGCGCGCCAGTTGCCGAGGACGCTGGTGGGGGCGACGACGAGGGAGGGACGGTCGGCGCGGCCTGCCTCCACCTCGGTCTGGAGGTGGGCGAGGGCCATCAGCGTTTTGCCAAGCCCCATGTCGTCCGCCAGAATCCCGCCCAGATCGTACTCGCGCAGGAATTGCAGCCAAGAGAGGCCCTGCCGCTGGTAGGGGCGCAACTCGGCGTGCAGGCCAGCGGGCGGCACCACGTCCACCACCCCCCGGAAGGAGCGCAGGCGGCGTCCCAGTTCGAGCAGACGTTCGGCACCGAGCCACCGCGCCTGCAACGCCTCGTCGAGCATCGCCAGGCGCGCGGCGTCGAGCAGGGGCAGCTTGAGGGGACCCTCGGGCAGCTCCCGCAGGTGCAACTCGACCAGCACGCTGAGGATGGCTCGCACCCGTCCGGCGGGCAGCGCGAGGCGGCGACCGTCGGGGAGCCGAGCGGGAATCACGGCGTCGTCTTTCAATGCGGCGAGGGCCTCCGGCGTGAAGAGTTCCGGTCGCTCGGCGATGAGGGAGACGAGGATGGGGATGAGGCTCACGCGCTCGCCGTCCACGACCACGCCGAGTTCGAGGGTGAACCAGCCGCCCTCCTCCCCCGCCTCGCCGTACCAGTCCTCCACCTCGGCGTAGCGGTAGGGGAAGGAGGGGTCCACCTCCACCCGGAAGCCTTTGGCCTCCAACTTCGGGAGGTCGGTGGTGAGGAAACGTTGCCAGTCGCCCTCGTTGGCGAAGGCATAGAGATGGGCGGCCTCGTGGTGCTCCACGTGGTCGCCGCGCGGCTGAAGACTCTGGAGACGCTTGAGACCTGTGCGCGTGACCTGTCCGGCGCTGCGTTTCTCGGCGTTGGGATCGCGGGAGGAGAGGTGCAGCACGCCGTCCACGTAGCTCTGACGCGGGGCCGTCAGCGGCTGACCGTCGTACAGGTGGGCGAGGTGGGCGACGCCGAGGGTGCGGTTCTCGTTCTGATGTCGCCAGCCCTTGCGGCGGCTCACCGTCACCCGCTCCTCGCGCAACGTCAGGAGGGGCTGGTACGCCACGGGCACCTGCCTCACCCGCACGGGCCGGGGCACGGGCAGCGCGTCGCCGAGCGCCGGGAAGCTTTCCCTCAGCGCCTCCGCGAATCCGGCGGCCTGCGCGGGAGGCACGGGGGGCACCCGCAGGAAGGCGGCCTCCAGCGCGGGCGGCAGCGCCGAGGTCACGCGCCCCAGCTCCCCCGTCCTCTCGCCCACGTACCAGCGCGGCGAGACGGGCAGCACGCGCACGCCGTCCGGCAGACTCACGACCGGTCGCTGCACTCCGCCCGCGTCCATCTGCCAGGCGAGAACGGTGGGCCGTTCGGGACCGGGGGTGAGGGGGGTCCGCCGCCCCTCCCAGTACAGGCGGCCCGTGTCCAGCAGCCGGGTGAGGAGGGGGTCGGTGAGCGGGTGGTCGCCGAGATACCACACCTCCTCGCCCTTCAAGACGCCGCTCTCGCCGCCGAGCGCGAGGACGGTCAGCACATCGCGGTCGGGGGCGGCGAAGCGGGGCAGGCCGCCTTCGTCACTCCGGTTCCAGCGCAGGGCGTGGGGCAGGGCGTAGCCGGAGACGGCGTGCACCTCCCCGCGTCCGCCCTCCCGCGTGGCCCGCCGCACCCGCAACGTCAGCGTCTCGCGCGCCGTGCGGGAGCGCAGCGTCACGCCGAGGTCGAAGCGCAGGGTGACGCCGCCCCGCTCCCCCGGCCCCTCCCCGGTCAGCTCGGAGACCGCCGTGAGCCACTGCCGCAGCGGGGAGGCGAGAGGGACGGTGGGGGCGTCCTCGTCGGAGGTGTCGGGCGGCTCCGGTCGGGTGGGAGGCGGTTCGGGCAGAGATGCCGCTCCCCCCAGCCGCTCCAGCTCGCGGTCCAGCGCCGGGCTGAGGAGGGCGCGGGCGAGGTGGGCACAGCCCTTGCGCCCGCATCCGCACGCGCCGCCCGCGTAGACGCCCCCCGGACTCAGCATGAACGTGGAGCGGTAGAGCCGCCCCTTCTCCCGCACCTGAGCGTTTCCCTGATACCCGACCGCCGTGCGGTTCAGGCTCAGCTCGGTCACGTCCGCGACGTTCATCCTCAGCGCCGCGCCGACGGTGGGCAGGCTGAAGAAGGCGGGCGGCACGCGGTCGAGGTTCATCGGCCTAGACCCGCGTGAGGTCCTTCGGCAGCGGCAGGAACTCGATCTCCGGGTGCTGCTCGGCGGTGTAGTCGAGGTCGTACCGGCTGCGGAAGAGCATCACCGGGCGGCCCTGGTCGTCCTCCACATGACGGGCGAAGCGGGCCACGCTCCCGGCGTCGCCAGCCAGCCAGCGCACAAGCTGGTAAGAGGTCACGTGCATCTCCACCTCCACCCCGTACTCCTCGGCCAGCCGTGCCTGGAAGACCTCGAACTGGAGGGGGCCGACCGCACCGAGGTAGGGGTCGCGCGCCCCATCTGTCGGGTAGAAGACCTGCACGACGCCCTCCTCCGCGAGCTGCTGGAGGCCTTTCATGAACGCCTTGCGCTTGCCCACGTCCTTGAGACTGATGGTGGCGAAGGTCTCCGGCGTGAAGCGGGGGAAGGACGGGAGCTGCACTTTCGGGTCCACGCTCACCACGTCGCCGATCTGGAAGACGCCGGGGTTAACGAGGCCCACGATGTCGCCGGGATACGCTTCTTCGACTTTCTCGCGGTCCTGGGCGAAGAGGGTATGCGCCTGACTGAGCCGCAGCTTGCGCCCGGTGCGGGTATGGGTCACGTCCATGCCGCGCTCGAAGTGGCCGCTCATCACGCGCATGAAGGCGGTGCGGTCGCGGTGTGCCCGGCTCATGTTCGCCTGGAGCTTGAAGACGAAGCCCGCAAAAGACGCCTCCGGGTCACGCTCGCCCACGTTCGTCTCGGTGGGGCCGGGCGGCGGCGCGAGGTCCACGAAGTTGGCGAGGAAGTGCTCCACCCCGAAGTTGTTCATCGCCGAGCCGAAGAAGACGGGGGTGAGTTCACCGTTCAGGAACGCCTCCGGCTCGAACTCGGGCAGCGCCCCCTGAATGAGTTCCACGTCCTGCACGAGTTTCGCGGCGAGGTCGGGGCCGACCAATTCGACCAGCTTGGGGTCGTTGAGTCCCGCCGTCTGCATGGGCGCGCGGTGCTTGCCTCCCGAAGTGCGCTCGAAGGCGAGAACCTGCCCGGTGGAGAGGTCGTACACGCCCTTGAAGTCCGGGCCGTCACCGATGGGCCATGTCAGCGGGACGGCGGTGATCTTCAGCGTGCCCTCCAACTGCTCCAGCAGCTCGAAGGGGTCGAGGGCCGGGCGGTCCATCTTGTTCACGAAGGTCAGGATGGGGATGCCCCGGTTGCGGCACACGGCGAAGAGCTTTTCCGTCTGCGCCTGCACGCCACGCGCCGCGTCGAGGACCATCAGGGCGGAGTCGGCGGCGGTCAGCGTCCGGTAGGTGTCCTCGCTGAAGTCCTGGTGGCCCGGCGTGTCGAGGAGGTTGATGTGCCGCCCGGAATATTCGAAGGTCAGTGCCGAGCTTGAGATCGAGATGCCGCGCTGCTGCTCGATGCTCATCCAGTCGGATTTGGTGTGCGAGCGGCCCTCTTTGGCGGTCACGCTCCCCGCCTCCTGAATCGCGCCTCCGTACAGCAGCAGCTTCTCGGTGATGGTGGTCTTGCCCGCGTCCGGGTGGGAGATGATCGCGAACGTCCGGCGACGCGCGATCTCCTGGGTGAGGTCTGAGGTGGTCATGGGGAAAACTCCTGCGGGCGGCGGGGAAGGGGGCGGCCCGGCTTGACTCTGGGGGAAAAAGAACTGCGCGCCTGCGACTCGCGCTCACGGGGGAGGGAGGAGGAGCGTCATCCGACTATGATACCGCGCCCAGGGAGCGTGTTCGCGGAGGTCTTTCACGAGGACGAGGGGTGCCCGGAGACCGCTTCTGCTCTCCCCTCTCCACACCCGACGTGTAATGAGAAACGAGCGTGTCAGACGTTGTGTTTTTCTCCCTCTCCCCTTGCGGGAGAGGGTCGGGGAGAGGGGTGGCGAGCACCGCTCGCCCTGCTTCAAGACGACGAAAACGCTCCTTTTCCCAGAGCGACAACCACCCGCCCCCGCCGTCTTCGGGAGACCCGTCATCACCCTTCCCGACCACGCGCCGAGCGGCACCCCGACCCATCCATCTTTCGGAGGAAGCACGGCGGTCGTCCTCCCGTTACCGTGGGCCATGACCGCACCGCGCGCTTCGGGGACCGTGGGACTCATCGTGGCGACCGCCCTCGCCTCCGCCGCCTTCCTCGCCACGGGCTTCGTGGTCGTGCGCGGCCTGGCCGACGTGCGGAACGCGAGCGACGTGATCAACGTGACGGGCAGCGCGAAGAGAAACATCACGTCCGACCTCGCAGTGTGGACCTTCACCCTGGAGAGCAGCGACGACACGAGCCTGCAAACCGCCTACGTCGCCTTCCGGGAGGCGCAGCCGGAGATCGAGGCCTTTCTGCGCGAGCAGGGTGTCACGGCGGAGGAGGTGCGCCGCGAGCCGGTGAACGCCGGGCCGCAGAGCTACCGGGTCATCGAGGAGGTCGGCGGCCAGAACCGCGAGGTCCAGCGCATCCGCTACGTGGTGAGCCAGACCTACCGCCTGCAACTGCGCGACATCGCCCGGCTCCAGCGCACGGTCGGGGCCGCCACGCCCGCCTTCGTGGAGGTCAGCGTCGGTGGGGTGAGTGTGGCGAACGGCGACGTGGACTACCTGTACACCCGGCTCGCCGACGTGCGCGTGAAGCTGCTGGAGGAGGCGAGCCAGGACGCCCAGCGCCGCGCGCAGGCCATCGCCCGGAGCGCCGGGAACACGGTGGGGGCCGTCAAGAACGCCCGCGTCGGCGTCTTCCAGATCACACCCCGCTTCGAGACGAGCGTGGAGGACACGGGCAGTTACGACACGACCAGTCTTGAAAAGGACGTGACGGCGGTGGTGGAGATCGATTTTGTGGTGAGGTAGCTTCTCTGCCGGGTCCTATCCTGACCCATGCTCCTCTTTCCCGCCGAGCCGTTCGCCGGTCAGATTCCCGACGCTACATATATGCCAGAGGTCGAGGAGACGCGGCGGCTTGGCCTGGACCACGCCCTCCTCGACTTCGAGGCGTTGCTGGACGGCAACCCCAGGCGGGCGTTGCGGTGGGTTCCGCCGTCCGACGAACCACGGCTCGCCGTCTTTCGCGGGTGGATGATGCGGGCCGAGGTGTACGCCACGCTGCACGAGGCGCTGAGCGAGCGCGGGCTGACCCTCGTCAACACGCCGGAGCAGTACCGCCACACCCACCACCTGCCGGAGTCGTTCGGCGTGATTGAACGGGACTCGCCCCGAACTGTTTGGCTTCCCGCCGCGACGGTGGACGATGTGGACCGCGAGGCCGTCCGCACCGCGCTTTCGGACTTCGGCACGCGCCCCGGCATCGTCAAGGACTACGTGAAGTCCCGCAAGCACGAGTGGCGCGAGGCGTGTTTTATCCCTGACCTCTCGGACACGGCGGGGGCGCTGCGGGTCATTGACACCTTCCTCCAGCGGCAGGGCGAGGCATTTCAGGGCGGTCTCGTCCTGCGGGAGTTCGAGGAGTTCGCGCCACTCGCCGAGCATTCCAGGAGCGGGCTGCCCCTGACGCGCGAGTACCGCCTCTTCTTGCTGGATGGCGCGGTGAGAACGGCGGACGAATACTGGGAGGAGGGCGACTACCCGACCGCCGACCTGCCCCTCGAACACTTTGCCGCGCTTGGGCAACGGGTAGACAGCCACTTCTTCACGATGGACGTGGCGCAGCGGGAAGACGGCATGTGGCGCGTGATGGAGCTTGGGGACGGTCAGGTGGCCGGGCTGCCCGAGCGGATGAACGTCTCTCGCTTCTACGAGGCGCTTGCCCCCCTCCTCACACCGGCTTGAGGGAACCGAACGCCCCCAGCAGCGCATCCACCGTCCCCAGCCGCGTCCCGATGAGCTTCTCCGGGTCGCGGTTGTATCCGCCCGCCATGACTGTCACGAGGGGCGTATGCGTGCGGGCGGCCCAGCGAAACACCCGCTCATCCCGCTCCCGCACCCCAGCGGGCGTGAGGGCGAGGCGGCCCAATTGGTCCCCCTCCAGCACGTCCGCCCCGGCGAGGAAGAAGGCGAAGTCGGGGCGAAAGGCAGCTACGGCGGGAGCCACCTGCTCGTCCAGCGCGGCGAGGTAGGCGGCGTCCCCCGTACCGTCGGGGAGGGCCACGTCGAGGCCGCTGCGTTCCTTCTGGAAGGGGTAGTTGTTCGCCCCGTGGACGCTGACGGTCAGGGTGCGCGCCTCGCCCGCGAGCATGGAGGCCGTGCCGTTGCCCTGATGCACGTCCAGATCGAGGACGAGGATGCGCGAGGCGTACCCGCCGTCGAGGAGCCAGCGCGCGGAGATCACCACGTCGTTGAGGAAGGAGAAGCCCTCGGCGCGGCCCGCGTAGGCGTGGTGGGTCCCGCCGCCGAGGTTGAGACCGACCCCGTGGGCGAGGGCGTCCCGCGCGGCGGCCAGCGTCGCGCCGCTGCTGCCGAGGCCGCGCTCCACGACTGCCGGGGTCCACGGGAAGCCCAGCGCGCGTTCCTCGGCCCGCGTGACCTCCCCGCGCCGCCAGCGGGCGAGGTAGGCGGGGTCGTGAACGCGTTCGGCGTCGGCCCAGCTCAGGAGGGGGGCGTCCAGCAGGGACAGGCGGGCGGCGGCCCCTTCGAGCAGGCGCTCCAGAAACTCACGCCCGAGGAATTGACGGCGGGGCGGCGGACCGCTCGCGTAGGCCGCGCGGCGGAAGGCGGTCCAGGCGCGTGGGAAGGGCGGGGTCACGCGCCCAGGCTACGGCGTCCGGCTAAGCTGGCGAGGTGACTGGGTTGAGGGAGAGGCTCGGCCTGCGCTTCCCCATCGTGCAGGCACCGATGGCGGGCGGCGTGACCACGCCCGAACTCGTCGCGGCGGTGTCGAGGGCGGGTGGGCTGGGCAGTCTCGGGGCCGCCTACCTGACGGCGGGGCAGATCGCGGAGGCGGGCGCGGCGGTGCGGGCGCTGACGGATCGGCCCTTCGGCGTGAACCTTTTCGTGCCCGAATCTTTGCCCGAAGTCACAGGAGCGGAGGTCGCGGCGGCGGTGGCTGACCTCTCGCCGTTGCACGCGGAGTTGAACTTGCCGCCACCGACCCTCCCCGAGCGCGTGCGGGAGGACTTCGCGGCGCAGTTCCGGGCGGTCCTGGAGTTGCGCCCCACCGTCTTCTCCTTCGCGTTCGGTCGGCTGGGAATGACGGAAATGACGGCCCTACACGAAGCGGGCATCCTCATCATAGGCACGGCAACAGGGGTGCAGGAGGCTCGCGCACTCGCGTCAGACCGCGTGGATGCGGTGGTCGTTCAAGGAGGGTCGGCAGGCGGGCACCGGGGCGGCTGGATGCAGGACGAGTTGGCCGACACGCTGGCCCTCACCCGTGCGGTAGTGAAGGCGGTCCACGTCCCCGTTAGCGCGGCGGGCGGGCTGATGGACGCGGCGGGCGTGCGCGCGGTGCTGGACGCGGGCGCGGACCTCGCCCAATGCGGCACGGCCTTTCTGAGGGCGAGCGAGGCGGGCACCTCTGCACCCTACCGGGCGGCCCTCGCGGCGGCGCGACCCGGCGACACGACCCTCACGCGGGCGTTCAGCGGGAAGACGGCACGCGGCCTCGCCAACCGGGTCACGGCAGAGGTCGGGTATCCTCTCCCCTTCCCCCTCCAGAACGCGCTGACCCGCGACCTCCGGGCCGCTGCCGCTCGCACGGGCCGGGCCGAGTTCCTGAGCCTCTGGGCGGGCGAGGGCGCGCACCTCGGGCGGGCGGGGACGGCGGCGGAGCTTCTGGTGGGGCTGTGGCCGTGAGCGAGGCCGTCACCCTCCGCCCCCTGCGCCCCGGCGACGAGGGGGCCGCCGCACGCTGGGCCGCCGACCCCGAGTTCTGCCGCGCGGCGGGATGGACGGTCGGTCTCGCACCCCGGCTGGTGAGCCGCCACTGGGAACGCCTGATCGCCGGAACCGGGCCGGACTTCATGCGCCTGGGGGTGGAGGCTGGCGGTCGCCTCGTCGGGTACGTGGATTTGGCGAATCTCACACGCACCTCTGGCGAGTTCGGCATCGGGATCGGGGAGCGGGCGCTGTGGGGGCAGGGCGTGGGCCGGAAGGCCGGACGGCTTCTGCTCGCCCACGCCTTCGGGACGCTGAGGCTGGAGGTCGTGACGGCAGAGGTCCACGCTCCCAACCTCCCCTCCCACGTGCTGATGCGCCGCCTCGGCCTCCGGGAGAACGGGCGCGGCGAACCGGACATGTACCGGGGTGAGCGGGTGGAGGTCGTCCGGTACGTCCTGACCCGCCACGACTGGGAGGAGGACCCCGGCCATTCGGAGGGGGAAGGAGCCTGACCGTTCGCCCGAGGTCTTTTCGTCGCCGGAAGCGCACCCTGTGGGCATGACGAACTTTCAGGAACTTTCAACCCAGATGGCCGACGCCGTGGAGGCCGCCGCCGCCAGCATCGTCACCGTCCACGCGGCGCGGCCCGTAAGCGGCACGGTCGTGGGGCCGGAGCAGGTGCTCACGGTCGCGCACGTCCTCCACGCCGACGAACTTACGGTTCGCACCCCGGACGGCGGCACCCTCACGGCGGCGGTGGTGGGCCGCGATCCCGGCAGCGACCTCGCCCTGCTGCGGGTGCCGGGCCTGAGCGTGCCGCCCCTGACGCCGGGCGACGGCACACGGGTCGGCGAACTGCTCCTCGCGGTGGGCCGCCCGCCGCACGGGGTTCAGGCGACCCTGGGCCTGCTGGAACGCTCGGTGCCGGAGCGCGGCTGGCTCGCTACCGGGGCCGCGCCGTTCCGGGGGGTGAGCGGCGGTGCCCTCGTGGACGCGCGGGGCCGCATGATCGGCGTGCTCAACGCGGGGGTGGAGCGCGGCACGCTGCTCGCCGTGCCCGCCGAACGGGCGCTGCGGGTGGCCGACCTCCTGGGCACCACGGGCCGGGTGCCGCGTGGCTACCTCGGCATCGCCACCCAGCCCGTCCACTTCCCGGAGGGTGACGGCGGGCGGGCCGGACGTGACGACGAACGCGGCCCACGCGGACGCGGGCGCTGGGGACGCGGTGGGATGCGCGGACGGGTCGGCCTGACCGTCGTGCAGGTGGAGGGCGGCAGCCCCGCCGAGGCCGCCGGGCTGCGCGTGGGCGACATCCTCCTCGCGCTGGACGGCGAGGGAATGCGCCACCCGCGCGAGCTGCTGGAGCGGGTACGCGAGCTGGCCGGGCAGACCGTCACGGCCCGCGTCCTGCGCGGCGGCGAGGAGACGGACGTGACCCTGACGGTCGGCGAACGCTGAGGCCGGGCCTCCCCTTACCATCAGCCATGCTCGCCGCCCCCCTGCCCCTCGTGCGCGTGGCCGTCCGCTCGCCCGCGCTGGCGGCGGGGGTGGCGGCATTGCTGGGCAGCTTCGGCCTGAGCCTCACCGACGGGGACGGGGCGGACGTACTGGTTGTGGACGACTTCTGGCTCACCGACCCGGAGGCGCTGGCAGCGGAACTGGAGGGCATAGCTGGCGTGGTGGCCCTCGGCTCGGGCGCGTGGGTCGGGACGCTCCATGAGCTTGCGCCGGGCGGATGGGCGGCCCTCGGCCCTGACGCGACCCCCGCCGAACTCCTCGCGGGCGTCCTCGCAGCGGCGGCGGGGCTGGCGGCCCTTTCCCCCGAGGAGGTCCAGCCCGCGCGGGACGAGGCGGACGAGATCGACCCCGAGGGCGTGACCCTCACTCCCCGCGAGCGCGACGTGCTGGCCCTGCTCGCCGAGGGCCTGAGCAACAAGCGCGCGGCCCGCGAACTCGGCGTCAGCGAAAGCACGGTGAAGTTTCACGTCCAGGCCGTCTATTCCAAGCTCGGCGTGCAGAGCCGCGCCGGGGCGGTGACGCGGGGGGTGCAACTGGGGCTGATCAGCGTGTAGGGCGGCGGGTCGCCAGTCGCCAGCAGCCAGTCGGCACGGAAGACCATAGACATTCGTTGAGGGCTGTGTTGCTCCTTCTTGAACGCCTGATGTGAATTAAGCAATAAGCGTGCTGGATGTACTTTTTGCTCCCTCTCCCCCTGCGGGAGAGGGCTGGGGAGAGGGGTGACGAGCAACGCTCGTCCCCTTGCTTGACGGCAAGAACGCTTCCCTTGCCTGATCGATAATTCACATGAGGCGTTTTAAGGGGGAAGGCCGGGAGGAGGTGAACAGGCCTAGCGCCCAGCCCCCCTCACCCAACAACTCCCCGGAGTCGTCCCCCGAACATCCAACACCCAGAACAAGCACGCAAGACCTCCAACTTCCCATCCTGCTCCCATGCTCACGCCTGCCAATCCCTTCCAGAGCGCGAACGGCGCGGCCCGCTACGCCGCCGGGCGGCCCTTCTTCCACCCGCTGTTCATGGAACGACTCAGGCCGCTGCTGACGGGTCGGGAGCTGGGAGCTGACGTGGCCTGCGGCACCGGCCTGTCCAGCGTGGCCCTCGCGGGCGTGGTGGAACAGGTGCTGGCCTTCGACACCTCGGAGGCGATGCTGGCCCACGCCGCCCCGCATCCCCGCGTGACCTACGCGCGTGCGCCTGCTGAAGCTCTCCCCATCCCTGACCACGCCCTCGACGTGCTGACGGTGGCGCAGGCGTTCCACTGGTTCGACCGCGCCGCCTTTCTCGGAGAGGCGCGGCGGACATTGCGACCAAACGGCGTGCTGTTCATGTACGACGATTTCTTTCCGGGGCAGATGCCAGGCCGTGAGGACTTCGCCGAGTTCATGGCCGCGTACTCGGCACGCTACCCGGCCCCACCCCGTCACCGGTATGAGTTCGGGGAGGCGGAGGCGCGCGAGGCGGGGTTCTCTTACAACGAGGAGCGATTCACCCACCCCCTGCCCTTCACCCGCCCGGCGCTCGTCGCCTACCTCCTCACCCACTCGAACACCATCGCCGCCACGAATGCGGGCCGGGAGACGGCGGGGGAGGTCGCGGCGTGGTTGGACGCGGGGCTGCGTCCCTTCGTGCCGGACGGTGAGACGCGGGAGCTGACCTTCGGGGGCCTCCAGATGGTGCTCAGGCCGCTGCACAGTGGAAACGGCTGCTAGCCTGCCTCCCATGAGTGTCCACCTCAACGCCCAGCCCGGCCAGATCGCCGAGACCGTCCTGCTGCCCGGCGACCCCCTGCGTGCCCGGCACATCGCGGAGACGTTCTTCGAGAACCCCGTCCAGCACAACTCCGTACGCGGGATGCTGGGCTACACGGGCACCTACAAGGGCAAGAGGGTCAGCGTGCAGGGCACGGGCATGGGGATCGCCTCCTCCATGATCTACGTGTCCGAACTCATCCGCGACTACGGGTGCCAACAGCTCATCCGCGTGGGCACCTGCGGCTCGTATCAGGAGGGCGTGCATGTCCGCGACCTCGTGCTCGCGCAGGCCGCCTGCACCGACTCAAACATCAACAACGTCCGCTTCGGGCACAAGAATTTCGCGCCCATCGCCGACTTCGGGCTGCTGCTGCGGGCGTACGGGGTCGCGCGGGAACGCGGCTTCACCACCCATGTCGGCAACATCATGTCCTCGGACACCTTCTATCAGGACGACCGCGACGTGTATCAACTGTGGGCGCGCTTCGGCGTTCTCGCCGTCGAGATGGAGGCCGCCGGGCTGTACACCCTCGCCGCCCAGCATGGCGTCCGGGCGCTGACCGTCCTCACCGTCTCCGATCACCTCGTCACGCACGAGGAGACCACCGCCGAGGAGCGGCAGACGACCTTCAACGGCATGATCGAGGTGGCGCTGGACGCGGCGTTGGGGGAGTGAGAGGGCGCGGCCCCGTCGCCGCCGTCCTTCCCCCACCCCTCATCCCGAACGCCCCACCCCCGCCTCCCGCAGAAGCTGCACCTTGAGGGCACTCAGGCGGCCCCGGCCCAGCACGCCCTTCAGGAGCACCCGCTCCCCCAGCGTCAGCACGGGAACGTCGTGGCCGTAGCGGGCCTCCAGGTCGGCGTTCCCCGTCACGTCCACGGCCACGTAGCGGTAGACCAGCGCCCGCAACCCCGCCTCGGCCTGCTCGCACAGGTGGCAACCCGCGCGGACGTAGAGGGTAAGGGTGGGGAGGGGGGCGGTCACAACACCCCGGCGGGCACGGGCACCGGGCGCGGCAGCAGCGTCAGCGCCCGCACGGGCGCGTAGAGGTCCTGTGAGGCGAGGAGGTCCCCGACGGGGCTGTAGGTGCGGAGGACCTGCCCACCCTGCCGCACGGCGTAGACCTCGCCCCCGGCCCCGATCTGAAGCAGCCACGGGGCGGTCTCGGGTTCGCCTACGAGCGTCTCCAGCCCGAAGGTCACGCCGGGGGTGCCGCCCGGCTCGATGCGCCGCAGCTTGCGCGCCACGGCGTCCACGAGGTACACGGCACCCGTGGCGTCGACGGCCAGGCCCTCCAGCTCGCGCAGGGCGTCACCCTCCCGGTCGCGGCGGAAGGCGTAGCGGCTGAGGTACTCGCCCTGCGGGGAGAAGCGCTGCACCTCGCGGTTGCCGCCGTCGAGGACGTAGACCTCCCCACCCGGCGCGGCGGCGATGGCGCGCGGCCCCTCGAAGCGGCCCAGGCCCTTGCCACGCCCCCCGAACCGGCGGACGGGGCGACCGTGGGTGTCGTACACGACGACGTGATGCGCCTCGCCGTCGAGGACGTAGACGTGCCCGCCCGTCACGGCAATTCCGGCGGGTTGCAGGAGTTCGCCCTCGCCGAGGCCGTAGGTCCCGAACGCGGCGACCTCCCGCCCGTCGGGGGCGAGCTTGCGGATCAGCGCCCCCGCCTTGCCCTGCCGGAAGTCGAGGAGCGCGGCGTAGAGGAAGCCGTCCGCGTCGGCGGCGAGGGCGGTCGGGGCACTCGGCAGCCCACCCTCGCCGCCCGACTGATCACGCAGGCTGACGCGCAGGCGGCCCTTCAGGTCGAGCAGACGCAGGGTGCCCCGCTTCTCGCCGACGCTCAGGGCGAGGGCCACGGGATCGGTGAAGGCCTCGTCCTCCAGCACCCCGGCGTCGAGGCGGGCGATCACCTCGTCGAGGGTGGGTCGGCCCTCGGGGTCCTTCTCGATCATGTGCAGGATCAGGTCGCCGAGCTTGCCGGGCACCTCCAGCCGCACCTGCTTGGGCGGCTTGGGCGTCTCGAAGACCTGCTGGTGGACGACCGCCTCGTAGCTGCCCTTGAAGGCGGGCTGCCCGGCGACCATCTCGTAGGCGAGCAGCCCCAGGGAATACACGTCGCTGCGGGCGTCCACCCGGTTGCCCTTCGCCTGCTCGGGGGCCATGTAGACCGGGGTGCCCACCCGCGCGCCCGTCATGGTCAGGCGGGTGAGGACCTTGCCGACCGCGATGCCGAAGTCCATCAGCTTGATGCCGCCCTCGCGCAGTTTGCCCTCCACGAAGGCGTGGCGCAGGACCATCACGTTCGCGGGCTTGATGTCGCGGTGGACGACGTTGTGGCCGTGGATGTGCCGCAGGGCGTCGGCGAGCGAGCGCAGGACCTGCACCGCCTCCCCGAACTCCAGGGTGCGGGCCTCCAGCACGGCCTCCAGGCTCTCACCGTCGAGGAACTCCATCGCGATGTAGTGTTCAGGGGCCTCCATCCGGTAGTCGTACACGCGCACGACGCCGGGGTGGTTGAAGCGTTTGAGCACCTCCGCCTCGCGGTAGAAGCGTTTGACGAAGCGGGCGTCGGCGAGGTACTTCTCCTGCGGCACCTTGAGGGCCACGATGCGCCCGTCGGTGCGGCGCCGCGCCCGGTACACGCTGCCCATGCCGCCGACGCCCACCCGGTCGAGCACCTCGTAGTCCTGGAAGTTCAGGTCGGGCACGGTCGGGACCGGGCGCGGTGCCGGGGGCGTGGCGGTGCGCCCCCCGCCCGTGGAGGTCAGCACGCGGGAGAGGCCCGGCAGGCGCAGGCCCCCCTCGTGCGGGTTCACGCCCCCCAGCCGGAAGGCCGCGCCCCCCAGCAGCACCGCCGCGACGACGAGGACGCCCTGCGCCCGGTCCAGCCCACCGCCCTCCTGCGCCAGCACGGCGAGAAAGACCGCCAGCCCGCCCGCGAGGGCGGCCACGGTCACGCCGAGGGTGCGCTCGCCCGCGCGGACGCTGAGCAGCACCCCCACCACGAACAGCGAGCCGAGCAGCAGCAGGTTCAAGGCCACCTCCCGGCGCGGGGGAGCGGGCGGGACCGGGGGGCGGAGGAAACGGGCATAGCGCCTCCCTTTATACCCGGCCCCCCTGTCGGGAGACTTACATTCCGGGAGATGGAGCACTTCGGGGGGTGGGCGTGAGCAAATGCCCCGCGAACGTCGCGGAAGCCAGAGGGCAGAAGGCCCGGAACGCGCGCCTTCGGCCTTTGACCTTTCGCGCGCCCAGCGCCCACGTTCGCGGAAGGTCGAGTGGTCCCAGCCTCACCCCTTCCGGCCCACCCCGACGGGGGAAGTCGCCCCAACCGGCACCTGCCATACTGGCCCGGTGACGTACTGGGCGGAACTCGTGGAGCTGTACGAATACCGGGTCGCGGACGTGCTGGCGGGCCGGATGCCGCGCGGTGGGCGGCGGTCGCTCTCGGAGTTGCGGGACACGCTGCTGCACGCGCCGCTCGAACCCACCCTGTACCGCCGTCTGGTGGAGAGTGACCGCCAGTACCGCGCCGGAGCCTTGCCGGGGCGCGGGGAGCGCACGACCGCCGCCGCCGCCGGTCCCGTGCCCGCCTGGACAGCCCCCGCGAGCGCCGACTCGCCCGAGGCCCGCGCGTGGGAGGAACTGCGGTGCCTCGCCTGGCACGCGGGGCTGCGCGAGCGGGTGCAGGAGCGGATGCGCCCCCTGCGCGCCGAGCCGGGGCGGCTGAGCCTGCGGGTGTTGTACGCCGCCCTGGAGAACGCCGAGCGTGACGCGCGGGGGGAAGCGGGACCGCTCGCCGTGCCCGCCGAGAACGATCCCCTCGTCGCCCTGCACGACGCGGAGGTGGTGCGCCAGCTCGGGCGGGGCCTCGCCGACGTGCTGCTCACCGAGGAGGGCCGCGCCCGCCTGGGGGCCGCCCTGTGGAGCGTCCACGACGCGCCCTTTCCCCGCCACCCCGACGAGGACGTGCTGGGTGCCCGCGTCCGCGCCGCCGAGAGCGAACCGCTCGCCCCGGAGGCGCGTGGGGCGCTCGTGCGGGCACTGCGGGCCTCCTACCCGCCCACCCGCGACCCGCGCGAGCGACCCGCCATCCGCGAGGCGGCCCGGCACCTCCAGGCCCTCGTCGCCGAGCTGCTCTCGGCTGCCCCCGTCCCCGCCAGCCTGGGGGTGATGCCCGCCCACAGCGTCCTGTACGCGGCCCACGGTCCCGCCGCGCTGAGCACCCCCGACGACCGGGCGGGCGAACTCGTCATCCACCTCGCGGGGGGGCAGCAGGCGCGCTGGCGCGGGCTGACGCTGCGCTGGCACGCGGTCGGGCCGAGCTGGCAGCTTCAGGTGGGAGAGCCGGGGGAGGCGCAGGTCGCGCTGCTGCACCCGCATCTGCCGCCCGCCGAGCGGGCCTGGACGCTGCCCACCCCGCAGGGTCCCCTGAGCGCCTTCCTGAGCGGGGCGTACCTGCGGCTGCACCTGCCCCACGCGGCCCCCGCCCCCGGTGAGGGGCCGGGCCACCTCGCGGCGCGGGCGCGGGCGGTGGCCCGGCTCCTCGACCCGGCGGCGAGCCACGCCCAGTTGCGCCTCGCCCGCGCCGCCGCCCAGCACCTGCGGGGCGCGGAGGTGGACGCCGCCGCCCTCGGCCCGGCGAGTGCCGAGCGGTACGCGGGAGCCTCTCCCGAGACGCTGCACACCCTCGCCCGCAAGGGAGTGGACGCCCTGACCGCCCGCCTCTCCCGCCTTCCCGCCGCCGAGGCGGAGGCCGCGCTGAGGGCCTGCGCCGCCCGGCTCGGCCTGCCGGACGAACAGGCCCGCTCCCTCCACGCCGTCCTCCACGCGGCGACCTTCACGCCCGAGGGACTGCCCGCCCCACATCCCAGCACCCGCCTGAACGTCCCCGACGGTGGACAATTCGTGAGCCTGCGCCTGGGCGACGGGCCGGTCACGCTCCACGCCGCTGGCCGGGCGCTCACCCTCCACCGCGAGGACGGGGGCGACCTGAGCGTTCTGCTGCCCGACCAGCCTCCCGCCCTCCTGCGCGACCTGCTCGTCCTCACCCTTCCGGGGGCGCAGGTGCTCGTCGTCCGCGAGGGATCGTGGCTGGCCGCCGCCGTGCAGCCCGCCACCATCTAGGAGGGTCGAGGGTCGCCAGGAGGAGATGAGTCATGAGGGATGAGGGCGCTGAAGCCTGGGCTGTTCGTTCCTGCTCATCCCTCCTCGCTCATTCCTCGAACTGCCCGCCAGGGACGTTCCCCACCTGCCCGTCCCCACCACGTTCCCTTACCCTGGGCGCATGGCGACCCTGTATCTGACCCTGCTCACCCTGCATAACCTCACGCGCTGGCTCGTGCTCCTTACGGGCCTGTGGGCGCTGCTCGTCAGCCTGCGCGGCGTGGGAAGTGCGCGGGCCTTCACCCCCGCCGACCGCCGCCCGGTCGCACTCTTCGCGGGCAGCGTCCACCTTCAGGTCGTCCTCGGCCTGCTGCTCTTCGGTCTCCTGGGTGCCACGGGGAGCCGGGCCTTCTCGGACGCCCCGCGTCTCAGCTTCCAGTGGGAGCACACCGGCATCGGGCTGGTCGCTGCCGTTTTTGCCACCCTCGCCAGCGCCCTGAGCAAACGCGCGGGGAGCAGTCAGGCGGCCTTCCGCCGCGCCGCGCTGTGGTCGGGGCTGGCGCTGGTGGTGGTGCTGGTGGGGATTCCGTGGTGGCGGCCCCTGCTGCGGCTGTTCGGGTAGGCGTGAACATTCGGACGGGCGGGAACGAGGCGGCGCTCTGCCTCTCCGCCCCTCTCACACCCCGCCCTCACCCATAAAGAAAAACCCGCTCCGAGAGCGGGCAAGCTGGTAGACCCGAGCGGATTTGAACCGCTGACCCCTACCGTGTCAAGGTAGTGCTCTACCCCTGAGCTACGAGTCTGTACCGGGGTGGGGGAAACGAGAGGGCTTGGAGGCGCTGACCGGACTCGAACCGGTGGTGGAGGTTTTGCAGACCTCTGCCTTACCACTTGGCTACAGCGCCGTGCCGGAGGTGCTTGGGGCAGGCCGGTGGAAGCTGTGCCCTGCGGGAGCGGCTGAGGGGACCTTCCCACCAGCGGAAGGAATTTTAGCACGCACCCCGGAAGCTGTAAAGCTGAGGTCACTTCGGAAAGGCCGGGTAGAGTGGAGGGCGATGCGAGGTGTGCTGCTCGCCCCCCTGGTCCTGCTGCTCGCCGGGTGCCGACCCGCCGGGCCTCCCCCGAATTCCTTCGTCACGGGCCGGACGCTGAACATCGCGCATCAGGGGGGTGAGGCGCTGCGGCCCAGCAACACGCTGGAGGCGTACCGCCACGCCGCCGCGCTCGGCGTGAACATGCTCGAAATGGACATGCACGCCACCCGCGACGGGGCGCTCGTCCTCTCACACGACGCGACGCTCGACCGCCTGACGAACACGCGAGGTCGCATCACGGACATGACGCTGGAGCAGGTACTCGCGGCGGACGCCGGATATACGTTCACTAACGACGGGGGGCGGACCTTTCCCTACCGAGGACAGGGCGTTCGCGTCGCCCAACTGTCGCAAGTCCTGGCCGAGTTCCCGACCCTCCCCATGACCATCGAACTCAAGCAGGAGACGCCGAGTATTGCCGCGACGTTCTGCCGTGTATTGCGGGAGGCGGGGGCGACCTCCCGTGTGACCGCCGCCAGCTTCAGCGACCGGGCGTTGGGCGAGTTCCGGCGCGCGTGCCCGGAGGTCATGACAAGCATGACGGCACGCGAGTTGCGGCCCGCCGTGCTGCTCGGCAAGGTCGGTCTCTCGCGGTTGGCCCGCCTCCCCGGTCGCGTCGCGCAGGTGCCCGTGAGGGCGGGCGGCATCACCGTCGTCACCCCCGCCTTCGTCCGGGCCATGCACGCGCGGGGCGTCGCCGTGCAGGTCTGGACGATCAACGACCCTGAGGAAATGCGCCGCCTGACCCGCATGGGCGTGGACGGCATCATCACCGACAGGCCGGACATGCTCAGCAAGGTGCTGGTGGAGGAACAGGGCGGGTCGTAGACCGTAAAAAGGAGGCCCTCCGATGTGGAAGGCCCCTCTCCCGGCGACTGCAAGCTGGTGACTGGCGACTTCCCCCTACGCCCGCGCCTTGTACCGCTCCCCCAACTCCCCCAGCAACTCGTCGAACGCCACGCCCTTGCGCTCCCGGTGCCCCTCCGGCGTGCGTTCGCGGACGCTCACCTCGCGCCGTTCCTCCTCGCGGTCGCCGACGATGAGCATGACGGGAATCTTGGCGAGTTCGGCGTTGCGGACCTTCGCGTTCATGCGGTTCGTGGAGTCGTCCACCTCGGCGCGCAGCCCGGCGGCCTTGAGGGAGGCGGCCAGCGTCTCCGCGTAAGTGTTGTGGCGGTCGGCGATGGGGATGATGGCGATCTGCCGGGGCGCGAGCCACAGCGGGAAGTCGCCGCCGTAATGCTCGATCAGGATGCCCACGAACCGCTCCAGGCTCCCGAAGGGCGCGCGGTGGATCATCACGGGGCGGTGGTCCTGGCCGTCCTCGCCGACGTAGGTGATGTCGAAGCGTTCGGGGAGGTTGTAGTCCACCTGAATGGTGCCGAGCTGCCACTCGCGGCCCAGCACGTCCTTCACCACGAAGTCGAGCTTGGGGCCATAGAAGGCGGCGTCGCCGGGTTCGACCGTGTACGGCAGGCCGACCTCCTCCACCGCCTCGATGATCTCGCGCTCGGCCCGCTCCCACTGCGCCGCGTCGCCGACGTACTTGTCAGCCCCCGGCTCGCGCACGCCCACCCGGAAACGCACGTCGTTCATCCCGAAGGTCCGCAGCACGAGGACCGTGAGGTCGAGGACGCTCAGGAACTCGGTCCCCAGCTGGTCCGGGCGGCAGAACAGGTGCGCGTCGTCCTGCGTGAAGCCGCGCACGCGGGTCAGGCCGTTCAGCTCGCCGCTCATCTCGTAGCGGTACACGGTGCCGAACTCGGCCAGTCTCACCGGGAGGTCGCGGTAGCTTCTCGGCTTGCTCGCGTAGACCCGCACGTGGAAGGGGCAGTTCATCGGCTTGAGCATGTACTGCTCGTCGTCCACGGTGATCGGCTCGAACTGGCTGTCGGCGTAGTAGGGGTAGTGCCCCGACGTGCGGAAGAGGTCGAGGTTGCCGATATTCGGCGTCACGACCCCCTGATAGTCGCGCTCGAACTGCCGCTCGCGCAGGAAGCGGATCAGCTCCTCACGCAGGACCGTGCCGTTGGGCAGCCACAGCGGGAGGCCCTTGCCCACGAGGGGGTCGATGGTGAACAGCTCCAGCTCCCTGCCGAGCTTGCGGTGGTCGCGCCGCTTGGCCTCTTCGAGCTGGTGGAGGTACTCGTCCAGCTCCTTCCCCGTGGCGAAGGCGACCCCGTACACCCGCTGGAGGATGGGGTTCTTCTCGTTGCCGCGCCAGTACGCGCCGCTCGTGGACATGAGTTTGAAGGCGGTGGGGAGCTTCCCCGTGTTCGGGAAGTGCGGCCCCCGGCACAGGTCCACGTAGTCGCCCTGCGAGTAGAACGTGATCGGCTCGTCGTCGGGCAGCCCCGCGATGAGTTCGGCCTTGTAGGGGTCGTCCCCGAACTCCTCCAGCGCCGCCGCCTTGCCCACCTCCCGCCGGGTGATGTCGAGGCCCCGCCCGATGATCTCGCGCATGATGGCCTCGATCTCGGGCAGGTCCTCCTCGCGCAGCGGCTCGGGCAGGTCGAAGTCCTGGTAGAAGCCGTTCTCGATGGCCGGGCCGACGCCGCGCTTGACCGCCTCGCGCGGGTGGCCCTTGCGTTCGTAGAACTCCCCGACCGCCTGGCTCATGACGTGGCCGAGCGAGTGGCGGAAGACGGGGGCGGCGTCCGCCGGGTTCTTCCTCGTGATCAGGGTGATGCTCGCGCCGTCGGGCAGGGGCGACATCAGGTCCACGAGGTCGCCGTTGGCGGTGGCGGCGAGCGCATCTTGCGCCAGGCGCGGGCCGATGGCCTTCGCCGCGTCGAGGGCCGTGGCCCCCTGCGGCAGGTCGAGTTGTTTTCCGTCGGGCAGGGTGACGTTCATGGGAACTCCTTGAAATAGGCAAGAGAAAGCCCGGTGTGGCCGCATATCCAGCAGAACGCCTGAGAGCCGCGTGGGGGCTTCTCAGGCGCTGGGAGTTCGCGTGACCAGGCCGGGGAGGGGCATTCGTCGCAGCCTCACGCCGACGCTCACCAGACCGGAGTGAGGAGGCAGGGCGCACATGGGGGCAGGATAGCGGGCGAAAGGGACGGGGAGCAACCCATGTGCGAAAAGAAAGAAGCCCAGCCGGAGCCGGGCCTCCCCCGTTCGTCCCGTTCTACCAGGCCGCCGCGCCCGCCGTTCCCCCCACGCCCTTCGGGTTCGGTCCCCACGTGTTCGACCCCGGCTGGCTGTCGAGGACGTAGAAGATCAGCAGGACGATTCCGCCGACGAAGGGCACCAGCCCGATCAACAGCCACCAGCCGGGCCGCCCCGTGTCGTGGAGACGACGCACCCCCACTGCCAGCGAGGGCAGCAGAACGGCCAACCCGTACACCACCGTCAGCACGAGGCTCACCAGTCCCAGGCCGCTCGGAGTGTAGACCTCGCCGTTCGCCGCTGCCGAGGCATTAGCGGCTTGTTGCTGACCTACAACCCGGCGGCGGCCAGGAACGCGTCGAGCTTCTGCGGGCGGAAGCCGCTGAGGCTGTGGGCCACGTCCCCGCTGACGAGGGTGGGCACGGAGCGCCTCCCGCCGTTCACGCTCATCACGTACTCGGCGGCCCCCTCGTCCCGCTCGATGTTGATCTCCTCGTAGGCAATCCCCTTATTGCTCAGGGCACGCTTGGCCGCGTGGCAGTCGGGGCACCAGGTCGTCGTGTACATCTTGATCATGCTGCCAGTTTACAAAATAAAGCGGTAGTTGTGGAGTCCTTGTCCCGCTGGCGGGAACGGGGGCAAAGGAAAACGGCCCACCGGGAGGGCGGGCCGCTGCGCGGGAGGAGAGTTACGCGCTGGCAGGAGCGGCGGGGGCGTTCGCCTCGGCTGGTTCCGCCGTCTCCACCGTGCGGCGGGGGGCCGGGGCGGCTTTGGGGGCCATGATCATGTTCATGTCCATGCCCATCATGGAGGGCATCCCCTCGGGCGCGCCGATCTCCGCCAGGGTGTCGGCGACGCGGTGCAGGATGCGCTCGCCGAGTTCGGGGTGGGTGCGCTCACGGCCACGGAACATGATCGTGACCTTGACCTTGTGGCCCTCCTCCAGGAAGCGGCGCACGTGCCCGGTCTTGGTGTCGAAGTCGTGGTCGTCGATCTTGACCCGGAACTTGATCGCCTTGACCTCCTGCGCGCGGGCACGCTTGCGGGTCTCCTTCTCGTTCTGCTGCTGCTCGAAGCGGAACCGGCCATAGTCCAGCAGGCGGCAGACGGGCGGCACGGCCTGGGGGCTGACCATCACGAGGTCCAGCCCCTGCTCGCGGGCCATGTTCAGGGCGTCGCGCGTGTCGATGATGCCCACCTGCTCACCCTCCGCGCCGATCAGCCGAATCTGACGCACGCGAATCTGGTCGTTGACCTTATGTTCTTTCGCTATTGTAATCACCTCCGCACGTCCCCCGCGCGCTGGCGGGCAGACGGCTCACACGCCTTTTGCCGGCATGACGGGTCATTCTACCACGTGGTCGGGCGTCGCTGGGGAGGTGCGGGCGGCCAGCTTCCAGCTTCCAGCCGCCAGCGGTAGATGCGGCCCCTCCTTCGGGGAGAGCCTCGACCCACTACGCTAACCCCGGTCGAAAGCACGTTCTCCAGCGCCTTTGCATAGGCAACGTCCTACACTTAGTCCTTGACGTACCTGGGACACCAAATCTAGAGTTTGGCCTATGGGGACTCTTTCGCTCCCGCCGCAGGCGACGCAGGTGGGCCTCGCCGTGGACGTGGCGGCGTTCGCCATGCACGCCGGGGAGTTGCGGGTGCTGCTCGTGGAGCGGGGCGAATTGCCGCACGCGCGGGACTGGGCGCTGCCGGGCGGCTTCGTGCATCCCGGCGAGGCGCTGCACGAGGCGGCCTTGCGCGAGTTGCGGACCGAGACGACCGTGGAACTCGAACCCCGGCACCTGGAGCAGTTCTACACCTTCGGGGAGCCGAGCCGCGATCCGCGCGGGCGCGTCGTGTCGGTGGCGCACCTCGCGGTCCTGCCGCATGGGACCGTGCGTGTGGTGGGCGGTGGGCACACCCTCGGGGCCGACTGGTTCCCGGCCCACCATCCGCCCCGGCTCGCCTTCGACCACGCCTCCATCCTCGACCGAGCGATCAAGCGGCTTCAGGTGCGGCTGGAATACGCCAACCTCGCCCTCGAATTCCTGCCCGACACCTTCACCCTGCCCGAATTGCAGACCGTGTACGAGGCCATCCTCGACCGGCAGCTCGACAAGCGCAACTTCCGCAAGCGGCTGCTCGCGCAGGGCATCCTCGTCGCCAGCGGGGAGCGGCGCAGTGGGGTGGGGCGGCCCGCGCAACTCTACCGGCGGGCGAAGGGGACGCGGGCGGGGGCATTGTAGGGCGTGTGGCCTGGAGGGAGGGGCGCACGTTCCCCCTCCCCGGCCCCCGGTAGAATGTCCGGGTTATGGACATGAAGAAGCTCATGAAGCAGATGCAGCAGGCGCAGGTCGCCGCCGCGAAGATTCAGGAGGACCTCGCCGCGCGGTCGGTGGAGGGCACGGCGAGCGGCCTCGTCACGGTGACGATGAACGGGCACGGCAAGGTCACGGCCCTGAAGATCAAGCCCGAGGCCGTGGACCCCGACGACGTGGAGGCGCTGGAGGACCTGATGCTCGTCGCGCTTCAGGACGCGAACGCGAAGGCGGAGACCTTACAGCAGGAGGCGACGCGGGGGCTGGGGCTGCCGGGCTTCTGATGGGGAGCTGTCAGCCGTCAGCTTTCAGCCGTCAGCCGGAGGGATGGGTATGAAATATCCGCCCTCGCTCGTGGCCCTCATCCGGGAGTTGTCGCGTCTGCCGGGCATCGGGCCGAAGAGTGCCCAGCGGCTCGCCTTCCACCTGTTCGAGCAGCCGCGTGAGGACATCGAGCGGCTCTCGCGGGCGCTGCTGGAGGCCAAGCGCGACCTGCACAGTTGCCCGGTCTGTTTCAACATCACCGACGCCGAGCGGTGCGACGTGTGCAGCGACCCCTCGCGCGATCAGGCGACGATCTGCGTGGTGGAGGAACCCGGAGACGTGATCGCCATCGAGCGCAGCGGCGAGTACCGGGGCCTGTACCACGTGCTGCACGGCGTCCTCAGCCCGATGAACGGGGTCGGCCCGGACCGGCTGCACATCCGGCCCCTGCTGCCGCGCGTGGCGGAGGGCATGGAGGTCATCCTGGCGACGGGCACGACGGTGGAGGGGGACGCGACCGCGCTCTACCTTCAGCGCCTGCTGGAGCCGCTGGGGACCGTCGTGAGCCGCATCGCCTACGGGCTACCGGTGGGCGGCGCGCTGGAGTACGCCGACGAGGTGACGCTGGGTCGGGCACTCGCCGGAAGACAGCGGGTGAGCGGGACGGCGGTGGTGCCGAAGAGTTAGAGCATCTGACGCCCCGCGCCCTGCCCCCTGTGGCGGGGCGTTTGCTTTTGACGGGGGCTGGGCTACGGTGGGCGGGTGACGCACGCGCCGAATCCTCTTCCCCCCGCGCCGCTCGACGACTGGCTGGCCCGCGTGACGCTGACGGGGCGGCACCTGACCCTCGTGCCGTTGGGGGAGGAGCATGCCCCGGACCTGCACGCCGGGGCAGATGCGAACACGGTCGCCTTCCTCGCGCGTGGAATGGCCGAGCTGCCCGACGTGGCGGGCTGGGCCGATCACATCCGGTCCCTGAACGCCCTCCCCCACCGGGCGAACTGGGCCGTCCTCGTCGGGGGCCGCGCGGTCGGGCGCATCAGCTACAGCGAGGTCAAGGCCGCTGATCGCTGGGCGGAGATCGGGACCATGCTCCTGCCCGCCGCGCAGGGCACCGCCACCAACCCGGAGGCCAAACTCCTGCTGATGACGCGTGCCTTCGAGGTGCTGGGCGCGAACCGTATTCACTTCAAAGTGGACGCCCGCAACGCCCGCAGCCTGCGCGCGGTGGAAAAGCTCGGCGCGGTGCGGGAGGGGACATTGCGCCAGTTTCAGGTCCGCCCCGACGGCTATGCCCGCGACAGCGTGATGTTCAGCGTCCTGAGTGCCGAGTGGCCGGGGGTGAAGGCGGGGCTGCGGGCGCGGCTGGAGGCGCTGACCGACGCCGCGCGCTGATGCTTGGTTCGAGGCCAGCCCTCTTCATCCATCTGCCAGCCGCCTCTCCTCCTTCCGTCAGGGGAGCGTTGGTACAGTGGCCGGGATGCGTGCCGCCTTCTCCCGCCCTGCCCTGACCCGCCTCGGCCTGCTGGGTGCCCTGCTCGCCGCGCCCGCCCACGCCCTGATCGTGCCGCTGAGCGGCTGGACGCCCGTGGACGGCAACGCGAGCAAGTGGACCGACCCGGCGGGTGCCTGCCTGCTGCGCGAGGAACGGCACGCTCAGGCCTTCCCCGCCCTGAAGAATCAGGAGCAGGCCCGCGCCTTCGCCCGCCGCCTCCAGACCTCGCTGGACCGGGGGCAGGTGCGCGAGGTCGTGGCGCAACCCGTGGAGCGGGTGGGTGGGTGGGCTGTCCTCGCCGCCTACGCCTACGAGAACGCGGGCGTGACCTACCGGGTGAGCCAGCTCTACCTCAGCGACGCGGGCAAGCTCCGCACGGTCAGCGGCAGCAGCGCCCAGTTCGAGGCGAGCGAATGCGTGAACGTGATGCGGGAGTTCCTGCGGTACGGGGCGAACTGAGGGGGGTTGAGACACCAGGGCTACACACTTCCTGAGAACGTGGGTGCGGAGGGGTGCAGAAGGTCAAAGGCAGAAGGCACGTGGTATTGGTCTTCTGCCTTCTGTGCCGTTCACAGGAGGTTTAATCATGCTCCCGGAACGTGAAGCACGGAACGACGGGCAACAGCCCCGTCTTCTCCGGCGACTGGAAGCTGGCGACTGGCAATCCCTTCCCGGCGACTTGGTACGCTCTCCCCTATGGCCCGCAGCGTCAATCCCATTCAGGACCGGGCACGGCGCGCGGCGCTGGAGAAGGCGGCGTACCTCGCCCTGTATGAGCGGGGCTATGCGGGCGTGACCCTCTCGGACATCGCCGGGCACGCGGGTGTGAGCAAGGGCACGCTCGCCTACCACTTCGGCAGCCGGACCGGGCTGCTCGCGGCGGTGATGCGGAGATTTACGCGCACGATCACGGTCGCCACCCGCCGGGCGCTGCGGCAGGCGGCCACGCCCGAGGACAAGCTGCGCGCCTACGTGGAAAACCAGTTCTACGGGGTGGAAAACACCCGGCGCTTCTACACGGTGTCGCTCGACTTTCTGGCCGCCGCCACCCGCGACCCGGCGCTGATGGCCGTGCAGCGCGACTTCCAGCGCGAGACGCTGGCCCTCGACCTCGAACTCGCGCGGCTGGCGGGCGGGGACGGCTCCCCCGAACGGGCACGGCTCCTGCGCGCCCTCGTGGAAGGCCTCAGCGTGCGCTTCCTCGCGGACCCGGAACCGGACCTCGCCGCGTACCGGGCCGAGTGCCTGGGCGGACTGCGGGCGTTGCTGGGCTGGGAAGAAGGGTCGCCGGTCGCCAGTCGCCAGTCGCCAGGAAGGACCGGGGGGGACACCCTTCCTTCAACGGGCGGTGATTGACTCCAGTCCCAACCGCGCCAGCGCCGCCGCGATCAGCCGTGCCCCCTCGACCAGCCGTGGACCGGGGCGGCCCAGCCCGCTCTCCGGCACACATGCAACGGGCACGCCGAGGCCGCGTGCCTCGATGACCTCGGGCCGCAACTTGCGGGCACCGCACCACGAACAGACGATGAGGTCGGGGCGGGCGGCGCGCACCTCCTCCAACGTGAGGGGCGAGCTGCGTCCGGGCCTTTCCGCAAGGGCGTTCACGGCACCGAGGGTCGCCAGCAGGTCCGTCACCCACGAGTCGCGCGTGGCCGCGATGATGGGCCGGGGCCACCACTCCACGAGCACGCGCGGCGGGCGGGGGAAGGGGCGGGCGAGGGCGCGCAATTCCGCCTCCAGCCGCGCCGCCACCGCCTCCCCACGCTCCGGCAGACCGACCGCCGCGCCGATCTCCCGGATATCGCGCAACGTGTCGGGCACGCTCACGGGGTCCAGCACCAGCGTCCGCAGTCCCGCCGCGCGCACCCCGGCCACCACGCGCTCCATGCCGGGCACGCTCAGGCTCGCCAGCACGAGGTCGGGCCGGGCCAGACGTACGGCCTCCACGTCGATGTTCAGGTCCGGCCCGACGCGCACTGCCCTCTCCAGCCCCGGCGCATCGCTGTGGTTGTCCACGGCGACCACCCCTTCCACGACCCCCAACGCCGCGAGGATGTCGGAGTTGCTGGCTGTCAGGGAGGCGAGGCGCACGGGGGCAGGCTAGCAGGGCGGGCGGGACCCGGCGCGGGGTCGTTTCTGGGTGTTTTCTCTCCATTTCAAGGTGTCCAGCGCGGCCAAACGCCCCCTGACCGTGTGGTAGGGTGAGGCGCTATGAAGAACACCTTCGCCGTCACCATGACGCTGCTGCTGGCGCTCACGCTGGGCGGTTCGTATGCCGGATACCGCATCGCCACCACCCCCCATCACGAGGAGGGCATCGGGGCAGGAGGCGAGGAAGTCGAGGGCGGCGACCCGACCACCGCCAAAGTCCCCAGCGAGGAGGCCCCCTCTGCGCGCGAGGCGGCCACCGGCGAGGCGGGCGCAGGCGGCGCGCTGGGCGACGTGATGCAGGACCAGGCGGGCGGCACCCAGTCGGGCGAGAACGGCGCGGTGATCGTTCCCGGTGGCGAGTCCAACACGGGCACCCAGACGGGCGAGGCGCAGGAGGGCGACGCGGCGGACGGCGGCGCGGGGGAGGCCGATGAGGCGAGCACCGGCCAGAGCGACGGCACCACGGGGCCGGGCGTGGAGTCCTCGCGCGAGAGCACCCCGGTCGGCGGCACGAACGCGGCGGACGGTGCCCCCGCCGGGGACACCAGGGGCACCCCCTCCCCCACCGAGTCGGAGAGCGAGGAGAACACGCAGCTCGGGCAGACAGGTGCCTCCAACATCGAGAAGACGATGGCGGGCGATCCGGCCACGGGCGACGCGAAGGCTGCCGAGGTCGCCAATGCGATTGGCGGCGACACCGCCGCCGGGCAGGCCAAGTTCGTCTCGTCCTGCGGCGGCTGCCACGGCCAGAACGGCGAGGGCGGCATCGGCACCAACCTGATCGCCGAGGAGGGGCCGCGCGGCTGGAAGCTGGAGGAATTCGAGGTGGCGCTGCGCGAGGGCCACAGCCCCAGCCGCGACCTCGGGGCCGTGATGCCGCGCTTCACCGAGGAGCAGCTCAGCGACGAGGACGTGTTGAATATCTACACGTTCCTGCGGGCGGTGAATTAAAGCCGTCAGCCGTCAGCTTTCAGCCATCAGGAAAATAAGGAGAGGCCCGCCCCGTGAGACGGCGGGCCTTATCCTTGCCGGGTGACACGCGGCCCGCTCTTGACGACCCTGCCCGTGACGGAGTTCGGGGAGACTGAGCCAGCTATGCCGGACGCCCTGCCCACAGCGGCGGGTCTCCTCGTGCCGCACGACGGGGGGCCTGTGGCGGACGTGCGCGAACGGCCCGACCGTTGGGTGCTCCTAACGCTGGTGTCGTCGGCGCTGCGGCGCGGCGTGCCCGTGCTGGCGTGGGGGACGGGAGCGGCGCTCCTGGGACGGGCGCTGGGGGCGCGGGTGCGGGTGGAAGATGTGCCCGAGGCGTCCGTTCCTTTGGCGGCGGAATGGTCCGAGCCTCTGCGCGGCGCGGTGGTGGAGAGATGGACGGGTGAAGTCCCGCTGCTGTGGCGAACGCCGGGCGTGACCGCGTGGGCGGGCGTGACGCTACCAGAGGAATTGCGAACCGAGTTCCTGGCAACTCTGGACGAGGCAACACCACGTTCCCCCGGTTCCCCGTTGGAGGAGATCGGCGGCGAGCCAGCCCTCCGCGCCCTCCTCACCGACTTCTACTCGCGGGCGCGGGCGGACGAGTTGATCGGCCCCGTCTTCGCCGCCCATGTGGAGGACTGGGACGCCCATCTGGGCCGCGTGACCGCCTTCTGGGTGACGATGCTGGGGGGAGGGGTGGCGTGGCGGGGCAACCTGAACACCGTCCACGGCGGGCTGGGGCTGCGCAGTCCGCACCTCGCGCGCTGGCTGACTCTCTTCCGGGAGGCGGCGGGGGCACACCTCGGCCCGCATGAGGCCGCACTCCTCGTCGGACGGGCGGAGGCGATGGGGGCGCGTTTAGGCGGTCGGGGGAACCGTCCTCATGGGGGGCGCGTACCGTAGGGTATGGTCAACATTCCGTTCCTGCAACGTGACGCCGATCCCCTGCCCAAAGGGGTGAGCCGCCCGACCTGGGTGGTCCTCGACCTCAGCGGTTCCTACGCCGCCCGGCAGCCCGGCAACCCCATTCAGGCCCTCCTCAACCGGGAGGAGACGCTGGAGACGCTGGAGGCCCGCGTGGAGCGGCTGCGCGACGCCACGTGGCTGCACGGCGTCCTCGTCCGCATCTCGGAGTTCACGGCGGCCCCGGCGACAGCCCACGCAGTCCGGGGCATCCTCTCGCGGCTGGCGGCGGACAAGCGGGTGGTCGCCTACCTGCCGCAACTGACGATGACGGCGCTCATCGCGGCGAGCGGGGCACCCGAGATCGTCGCGCCCGAGTCGGCGGACGTGCTCGTGCCGGGCTTCGCCGCCGAGCCGACGTTCCTGGGGGCCTTCCTCAAGAAACACGGCATCGAGTTCGAGAACCTCCGCATCCGCGAGTACAAGGCGGCGCTGACCCGCTTCTCGCAGGAGGCGATGGACGACGCGAACCGCGAGCAGCTCTCGGCCTACCTCACCGGGCTGGAGACCGCCTGGACGCGCGACCTCGCCGCCGCCCGTGGGGTGAGCGAGGACGCGGCCCGCGCGTGGCTGACGGGCGACCTGACGAGCGCCCGCGCCGCGCACGAGGCGGGACTCATCACCCGCGTCGCCTACGAGGACGAACTCGTCGGCCCCGGCACCCGGCCCCTCGCGGCGGTGCTCGACCTCCTGACCCCGCAACGGCCCACGGGCGCGAAAGCCGGTCGGGTGGCCGTCGTGCCCGTCGTCGGGGCCATCGTGACGGGCAAGAGCCGCAACAATCCGCTGCCGCTGCCGCTCCTCGGCGGGCAGATGGCGGGGTCGGATACGGTGGTCGCGGCCCTGAGACGCGCGAAGAAGGACGACAAGACCAAAGCCATCGTCCTCTACGTGGACAGCGGGGGCGGCTCGGCGCTGGCGTCGGACCTGATCTGGCGCGAGGTCGCCACGTCCGAGAAGCCGGTTGTCGCCGTGATGGGCGAGTACGCGGCGAGCGGCGGGTACTACATCCTGACGCACGCCAAGCGCGTGATCGCCAGCCCGTACACGCTGACGGGCAGCATCGGTGTGGTGAGCGGCAAGCCCGTGCTGCGCGAGTTCAACGCCCGCCAGGGCTTCCGGCCCGAGCCGGTGGGCCGCGAGCGGGCGTTGATGTACTCACCCTCCCGCCCCTACAGCGACGACGAGCGGGCGCTGGTGGAGCGCGGCATCTCCGAGGTCTACGACCGTTTCGTGACGCGGGTGGCCGAGGGCCGGGGGATGACGACCGAGCGCGTGAACGAGCTGGGCCGGGGCCGCATCTGGAGCGGTCTGGACGCCCTGAACCTCGGCCTCGTGGACGAGCTGGGCGACCTGCATACGGGCATCCAGCGGGCGCGCGAACTCGCCGACCTCCCCGAAGACGCCCCGACGTGGAACGTCACCCCCGCCCGCAGCGGCCCCCTTCCCGAGTTCGTCCGCGAGGCCGCCCGCGCCGTGAGCGTGGAGGTCTGGCCCTTCGGACGCGAGCGGGTGCTGACGTGGTTCGACCGGGAGATCAAGGTGCGGTAGGCGGGGAGAGGGACAAGAGGAGGCGGACACCGGGTTAGGCGTGTCCGCCTCTTCCTCAAGCGATCAACCCGGAGGTCTGCCATGAAGATCAGCGCCCTCGTTCAGAACAGCGAAGGTCGGCATCAGGTCACGCTGCGGACGGACGGCAACGCGCATAGCCTCACCGTTCCGCCCAAGCCGATGGGGTTCGGCTCCAGCGTCAACGGGGGGGAACTGCTATTTCTGGCCCTCGCCACCTGCTACTGCAACGATCTCTACCGGGAGGCGGCCAGGCGCGGCCTGAGCATCGAACGGGTCGAGGTGGAGGTGGAGGGCGAGTTCGGGGCCGAGGGAGAACCCGCCAGCAACGTGACCTACCGCGTGAGAGTTGCCGGGCCGGGGGACGAGGACGAACTCCGGGAGTTGTTGAAGCACACCGACCGGGTGGCCGAGATTCAGAACACGCTCAGGGCCGGGGTGGACGTGACGCTGATGGGCGTCGAGATTGTGGACACCTGAACATCTGGGAACAGAGCATGAATTGGACTTCTCTCCAGCAGAGCGAGGCTCCGTTCATGTCCTACGCTCCAGCCGCCGCCTCATACGCCGCGATCTGCCCCCGGATCACATCCAGGCTCCCCTCCCAGAAATCGGGCGCGTGGAGGTCGATGCCGAAGCGGGCAGCGAGGGTGCGGGCGTCGGCGAGGCCGGTGCTGGCGAGGAGGTCGTCATAGCGGGTCTGGAAGCTGGCCTCCCGGCCCTCCTCGCGCGCCCGGAGGTACTGGGCATACAGGCCGAGGCCGAAGAGCAGGCCGAAGGTGTACGGGTAGTTGTAGAAGCTCGTGCCGTAGTAGTGCGGCTTGACGGCCCACATGGAGGGGTGCGTGGTGGCGAGCGCGTCGCCGTAGGTCTCGCCCTGCGCCCACGTCATCAGGTCGCACAGCTCCTGCGGGGTGAGGTCGCGTTCGGCCCGCCGCTCGAAGACGGCCCGCTCGAAGAGGAAGCGCGAGTGGATGTCCACGACGACCTGCGCGTGGCCGGTGAGCTGCGTCTCCAGCACGTACAGCCGCTCCGCGCCCGCCGCCCGCCCCAGCGCCGCGTTCTGAACGATGGTCTCGCAGAAGATGCTCGCCGTCTCCGCGAGGGTCATCGGCGTCTCGCGCTGGAGGGGCGTGCGTGGGGCCTTGAGCAGGTTGTGGTAGCCGTGCCCGAGTTCGTGGGCGAGGGTGGACACGCTGTCGAGGCTGGGGTCGTGGTTCATCAGGATGCGGCTGGCGTCACCCGTCCAGCCCATGCAGAAGGCCCCGCCGCGTTTGCCGTCGCGCGGCCCGGCGTCGATCCAGCTCTCGCGGAAGGCGCGGGCGGCGAAGTCCCCCAGCCGCCCCGAGTACGCGCGGAACTCCGCCTCCACCAGCCGCGTCCCGGCCCCGTAGGTCCACTCCGTCTCGCTGCGGCCCACGGGCGCGAAGAGGTCCCACCAGTCGAGCCGCGCCTTGCCGAGCGCATGGGCCTTCGCCGCGAAGTAGCGGCGGAAGTCGGGCAGGCTCCCCACCACCGCGCCCTGCATCGCCTCCAGCGTCTCGCGGTCGATGCCGTTGGCGAGGAGGCTGGGGGCCACACTGTCGGGGAAGCCCCGGCGGGCGGCGAGGGTGCCCTCCTCCCCCTTCACGCCGTTCATCGCGGCGGCGAGGACGACCTCGGTATTCTTCCAGACGGCCAGCTCGGACTCGTAGGCGTCCCGGCGCACCGCCTCGTCGGGGTCGGTGGCGAGGGCGCGCAGGGCGGTGACGGGGAGACGCCCGCCCCGGTACTCGCCCGTCAGTTGGCTCGTCACGTTGCCGTGGAGCTTGGCCCAGCCACCCGCCCCGCTGGGGCGCAGCCGGGCGGCGAGGTCCTCCTCGTCGGGGGACATCTGATGCCGGGCGTAGACGGCGGCGCGGCGGATGAGGTGTTCGTGGTCGCAGGCCATATCCGACGCGTCCAGCAGCGCCTCCACGTCCTGCCCACCGAGCCACGCGGTCAGGCGCGAGCGCAACGGGCCGAGCGGGAGGGCCAGCGTGGTAAGTTCCCCCATCCGCTGCTGAGCGAGGGCGTCCCGGCTGTCTGTGGTCACGAAGGCGGAGATGAAGCCGCGCAGGCGGGTCAGGAGGGTCAGCACGTCGTTCAGCCCGCCGAGCACTTGCGCCAGCGTGTCGGGCGTGCCCGCTTCCCCGTCCTTGCGGATGCCCGCCGCGTCGAAGGTCTCTTCCAACGCCTTCACCCGGTCGCGCAACATGGCGAGGTCCGCCGTCAGTCGCGGGTCGTCCAGCCCGGCGTAGAGGTCGTCGGTACGCCAGCGCGGAAGCTGGGCCGCCTGCGATTCGAGGATGGTCACGCGGGGTAGTTTACGCCGGAGGCCGGGCGGAGCTGAGCGTCCGTCTGCCGGGTGGGGACGGGGGAAAGCGGTCAGCGGTCAGCGGTCAGCCTTCAGCAATCAGCGAAGGAGGAAATTCAATGTCTTCCCGACAGTTCTGAACGTTGAACTTCTCAACGAGCGACCCTGAAGCCCATCTCCCGGTGGCTGAGAGCTGACCGCTGACGGCTGAGAGCTTCCCCCCTCACCCCGCCCGCAGGTCCGGCACCCGCACCCCACCACGCACGACCAGCACCTCCAGCCGCTCGGCCACGTTGACGAGGTGATCGCCCAGCCGCTCCAGGCTGCGCGCCATGCGCCCTGCCGTCAGGGCGACCTCCACATCGTCGGGGCGCTCGTGGAGGCGGGTGAGGCTGGCGCGCGTCATCTGCTCGTAGAGGGCGTCCACCCCCTCGGCATCGAGGCGCATGACCTCCCGCGCGGCCCGCACGTCGCGCTCGGCGAAGGCGTAGGCGAGGCGTTCGAGCATGTCCACGAGCAGGCCCACGAGCGGCAGTACGTCCTGCAAGGTGGCGCTGTGGGTGCGCGGGGCGAGCAGTTCCAGGTCGCGCGCCACCCCGAAGGCGTAGTCGCCCACCCGCTCCAGGTTCGTCAGGCTGCGGAAGACCATCAGGTGAAAGGCCAGCTCGTCGGGCGTCAGTGGCTCCGCGAAGGCGGCGAGGCAGGCGTCCTCGATCTCGCGCTCCAGGGCGTCGGTCTCGCGCTCCAGCTCCTTCGCCCGCGCGGTCAGCCCCGCGTACTCCGCGCGTCCGGCGGCGTCGCGCACGGCGTCCAGTTCCTCCAGCGCGATACTCAGCATCCGCAGGAAGCGGGCCGTCAGGTGCGTCGTACTGGCCTCACCGTTCGTCATCGCAGGAAGTATGGTAACGGCTTGTGATGTGCGGGTCAGGGGAGCAAGGGTGAAGGGCACGCCAACTTTACATCTGTCTTCAAGAACGGGACGAATTCAGGAATGGAAGACCCAAAGAAAAAGCCCTCGCTCGAAGGCAAGGGCTGTTGAAAGACAAGGCAAGCTCAGCCGAAGCGCCCCGTCACATACGCCTCAGTCCGCTCGTCGCGCGGGCTGGTGAAAATCTGGTCGGTGACACCGTGTTCCACGAGATCGCCATTGAGGAAAAAGGAGGTCGTGCCGCTCACCCGCGCCGCCTGATGCATGTTGTGCGTCACGATGATGATGGTCGTGACCTTTTTCAGGTCCGTCATCAGGTCCTCGATCTTGGCGGTGCTGGCGGGGTCGAGCGCCGAGGTCGGCTCGTCCATCAGCAGGATTTCCGGCTCCACAGCGAGGGCGCGGGCGATGCACAGGCGTTGCTGCTGTCCACCCGAGAGACCTGTGGCGGGCGTCTTGAGACGGTCCTTGACCTCCTCCCACAGCGCCGCGCTCCGCAACGACCGCTCGGCGACTTCCATCAGGCGGTTCTTGTCGCGCACGCCCGCGAGCTTGAGGCCACTCACCACGTTGTCGAAGACGCTCATGGTGGGGAAGGGATTGGGCTTCTGGAAGACCATGCCGACGCGGCGGCGCATATTCACGGGGTCCACGCCGGGGCCGTACACGTCCTCGCCGTCGAGGGTGATCTTGCCCGTCACGCGGGCACCGGGCGTCAGGTCGTGCATCCGGTTGATCGCCCGCAGAAAGGTCGTCTTGCCGCACCCGCTGGGGCCGATCAGGGCGTTCACGGTGCCGCGCTGAACGTCCAGATTGACATTCTTCACGGCCTGCTTGTCGCCGTAGTAGATGCTCACGTCTTGCGCGCTGAGAAGAGGGGACATTGGTTAGGGGACTCCTTGGAATGGGTGTAGTCAATGATAAGCAGGAAGTAGGTCGGGTCTTTTGCTGACGGCTGAAAGCTGAGAGCTGACCGCTCCCTCACCTGCGCCGACTCGCCCGCCGGGCAAGCAGGCTCGTGACGAAGATCAACGTGATGAGCAGCAGCGCGCCCGCTTTCGCAAGACGCTGGTTCTCGTCGTAGGCACTCGTCGCGCCCCGGTAGATTTCCAGGGGCAGGGCGCTCATGGGTTTGGTGGGGTCGAGGTTGACGCTGTTGTTCCCGAAGGCGGTGAAGAGCAGGGGCGCGGCCTCCCCGGCGACGCGGGCGAGCGCCAGCATGACGCCCGTGACGATGCCCCCGGCGGCGGCGGGCAGCACGATCCGCAGGATGACGAGCCACTGCGGCAGCCCCAGCGCCAGCCCCGCCTCGCGCACGGTCAGGGGGACGAGCTTGAGAACCTCCTCGGTCGTCCGCACCACGATGGGAATCATCAGGAAGCCCAGCGCCAGCGCCCCCGCCAGCCCAGAGAACCCGAAGACGAGGACGATCAGCCCGTAGGCGACGAGGCCCATCACGATGGCCGGAATGCCCGCCAGCACGTCGCTGATCATGCGGACGGTGGGCATCAGCGGGTGGCGTGGGTACTCCGCGAGGAAGATGCCGCCCGCCACGCCGACGAGGACGCCGATCACGCTCGCCATCGCCAGCATCATGAGGCTGCCCGTGATGGCGTTGAGCAGGCCGCCGCCCGTCTCACCCTCCGGCGCGGGCGTCCGAGTGAAGAACTCCAGGTTGAGCGCCCCCAACCCCTCCCGTAGCAGGTACACGAAGATCAGGATGAGCGGCGCGACGACGATCAGGGTGGCGAGCAGGATCAGGCCGCCCATCAGCGTGTTCTTCACCCGCCGGGCGGGGCTGAGGGTATGGCGGGTCCGGGTGGTGGGGGCAGGAACGGCGCGGGTCATCGGAGGCTCCTCACTGGATGCCCTTCGGCGTCAGGCGGGCGATGATGAGCCGCGCGGCGTAATTCACGATCACGCTCAGAAAGAACAGGGTCAGGCCGAGCGCGACCACGCTGGAGCGGTGCAGCCTCTCCTGCGCGTCGCCGAACTGGTTGGCGATCACGGAGGCCATCGTGCTCGCGTTGCCCCAGATGCTCCGCAGGATTTCCTGGCTATCCCCGATCACCATCGCCACCGCCAGCGTCTCGCCGAGCGCCCGGCCCAGCGCGAGGATGACGCCGCCCAGGATTCCGGCGCGGGCGTAGGGCAGGATGGCGCGCGAGATGACCTCCCACTTCGTCGCCCCGAGCGCGTACATCGCCTCCCGCTGATCGGCGGGCACCAGCCGGATCACGTCGCGCGCCACCGACGCCGTGTACGGCAGGATCATCACCGTCAGGATGATGATGGCGAGCGCCAGCCCGCGCCCGGCGGCGCTGTTGGGCACGAACAGGCATTGCAGGCTCGTCTGATTCTCGGCCCACAGCGCCGAGCAGCGCGTGAACAGCGCGAAGCGTTCGGGGTACAGGTCGGGGTTGAAGAAGGTGGTCTGCCAGCGGGCCAGGATCGGTGCCAGGACGAACAGCGCCCACAGCCCGTACACCACGCTGGGCACGGCGGCCAGCAGCTCCACGAGGTAGCCCACCGGGTTCGCCAGCCACTTCGGCGCGTACTCGGCCACGAACAGCGCGCTGGCGACCGCGAGCGGTACGCTGATGGCGAGTGCGGCGAGACTCGTCACGAGCGTTCCCACGATCATCGTCGCGGCCCCGAAGGTCCCCTCCACCGGGTTCCAGGTGCGCTCGGTGAAAAAGCGCAGGCCGAACGCCCCCAGCGCGGGCCACGCCTCCCGCCCGAGCTGGTACACGCTCAGCACGAACACGAGCACGATCACCGACGCCAGCGCCAGGATCAGGACTTGGAAAACGCGGTCGCTCGCGCTGGAGAGGGCGGCACTTCCGGCGGAACGGACGGGTGGGCGACGGGCAGGTTCACTCATGGGCGTAGGCCCCCTCCGGGGCGAAGTGGCCCCAGTTCACACGCCGAGCGTCAGCGCGAGGTCAGGGCGTGAGGTTTTTGGGGTGGGACGCTGGGCTGTGGGATGAGGAGGGGGAGTCGAGGGCAGGTTTTCTGGGTCGCCAAGCCTGGTTCACCCCCTCTCGGCCTCCCCTCTCAAGGGGGAGGAGCAAATACACGGCGCAGCTCTCTTTTCTCCCTCTCCCCTCGTGGGTGACTCGTAGAGCTGCGAAGCAGAGGGCCGGGGTGAGGGGGCCACGTGACGGCTTCACCGCTCATCCAAAGCAAAGGACGGCCCCACCCTCCGGGCCGCCCGCGTGGAGGGACGCGCTTAAACCTTCTTGCCCCCGTAGGTGATCGAGTTGAGGATGCCCCGGACCTTACTCGACACGTTGGCAGGGAGCTTGGCGTAGTCCAGCGCCTCGTTGTAGCCCTGCCCGGTCGTGGTCATCCAGCCCAGGAGCGACTTGAGGGCCTTCGCCTGCGCCTCGGTACGGTTGCCGTACTTCTGGTCCTGGTAGAAGATCACGTAGGTGAAGCTGGCGATGGGGTAGGCGTCCGCGTTCGCGCTGTTCGTGATGCTCACGCGCGTGTCGCCGGGGATGACCACACCCTGCGCGGCGGCGCTTGCCGGGCCGTTGTCGGCGGTGACGAACTTGCCCGCGCGGTTCTGCACGCTGCCGAAGGTCAGCCTGTTCTGCCTGGCGTACACGAGTTCGACGTACCCGATGGCCCCCGGCGTGCTCTTCACGACGCCCGCCACACCGTCGTTGCCGCGCGCCCCCGTGCCGACGGGCCACTGGAGGGAGTTGCCCACGCCGACCCTGCTCTTCCACTCGCCGCTGACCTTGCTCAGGTAGTCCGAGAACACGTAGGTCGTGCCCGAGCCGTCGCTGCGCCGCGCCACCGTGATGGGCAGCGGCGGGATGGTCACGCCGGGGTTGATCGCCGCGATGGCCTTGTCGTTCCACGTCCTGATCTTGCCGAGGTAGATGTCGGCCAGGACGCGGCCCGTGAACTTCAGTCCGGTCACGCCGGGCAGATTGTAGGCGGGCACCACGGCCCCGATGGCGGTGGGGATGTGGAGCAGCTTGGCGGGCGCTTCCTTCAACGCCTCGTCGCTCATGGGGTTGTCGCTGCCCGCGAAGTCCACCGTGCGCTCGGTGATCTGCTTCTGGCCCGCGCCGCTGCCCACCGATTGGTAGTTCACGTCCACACCCGTCGCCTTCTTGTACTCGGCGAACATCTTGGAATACAGCGGGAAGGGAAAGCTCGCGCCCGCGCCCGTCAGGCTCTGCGCGGAGGCACCGGTCGTGACCAGGGCGAGGCCCAGGAGGAAGGTCTTCTTCATGCCTGACAGCCTGCGGGTGGAGTGTCAGCGCGGCGTCACTCCCGTGTCAGCGATCGGTCATGGGAGAGGGCGGAGAGGTCTCCCCCACCGCCCGTCTCGAAGCCGTCCGCTTTCAACCTTCTGCCTTCTGCCTTTGCCCTTCAGCCTCAGTCCGCCGCGTCCGCCTGCGCGTACTGCAATCGGTGGAGCCGCGCGTAGTACCCGCCCCGCTCCAGTAGCTCGCGGTGGCTGCCCTGCTCCACGACCCGGCCCCGGCGCATGACCACGATGCGGTCGCAGTGTTCGATGGTCGAGAGGCGGTGGGCGATGATGATGCTCGTGCGGCCCAGCATCACCTTCTGGAGGGCGTGCTGGATGCGGAGTTCCGTCTCGGTGTCCACGTTGGCGGTCGCCTCGTCCAGCACGAGGAGGATGTCGGGGTTCTGGATCAGGGCGCGGGCGAAGGCGAGGAGCTGCTTTTGCCCAGTACTGAGGGTCGCGCCGCGCTCCCGGACCTCGGTGTCGTAGCCGTCCGGCAGGGACATGATGTAGTCGTGGACGCCGACGTAGCGGCACGCCTCCACCACCCGCTCGTGGGGAGTGTCGGGGTTGTTCAGCGTCAGGTTGCCCTCGATGGTGCCCGCGAAGAGGAACACGTCCTGCAACACGACGCCGACGTGCCTGCGGAGGTCGTGCTGCTCCAGGTCGCGCACGTCCACGCCGTCCACCTTCACCGCGCCGCGCTGCACGTCGTAGAAGCGGCTGACCAGCGCCGTCACGCTCGTCTTGCCCGCGCCCGTCGCGCCGACAAAGGCCACGCTCTCGCCGGGCTGGATGTGCAGGTCGATGCCGCGCAGAATCCAGCGGTCGTCCGCATCCGGCGTGTCGGCCTTCACGTCACCGTCGTAGGCGAACCACACATTCTCGAAGTCCACGCGGCCCTCGAAGTTCTCCAGCCGCTTCGCGCCGGGCTTGTCACTGATGTCCTCCTCGGTGTCCAGCACGCCGAAGATGCGCTCGCTGCTCGCCATCGCCGCCTGAAGGTTGTTGAACACGTCCGCGAGGTCCTGAATGGGCTGAAACAGTTGCCCGGTCCACTGCACGAAGGCGAAGAGGGTGCCGACGGTGACGGCCCCCGCCACGTCCCCCAGAATCTGCCGAGCCGCGAAGAACAGCACGAGCGCCACGGCAATCTGCCCCAGCACGGCGACGGTGGGCATGAACAGCGAGAACCACCGCACGCTGTTCACGTTCGCCCCGAGGAGCGCCCGGTTCGCGTGGTCGAAGTCCAGCGCCGTGCGCGCCTCGCGCCCGAACAGTTGGATGGTCAGCATCCCGGTGATGTTCTCGTTCAGCCGCGTATTCACGAACGCCTGCTGGGCGCGGGTGGCCCGGAAGGCGGTCCGCAGCCGGGTGCGGAAGAAGTTGGTGGCGAGGTACAGCACGGGCAGCACCGCGAAGCTCACGAGCGAGAGCCGCCAGTCCACCCGCAACATGATGACCACGTAGGCGATGATCAGGAACGCACTCTGCACGAGGCTCACCAGCCCGCCCGTGATGAACTGGTTGATCGCGTCCACATCGCTCGTGACGCGGGTAATCAGCCGCCCGACGGGGTTCGCGTCGAAATAGGCGAGCGGCAGACGCTGGAGCTTGCCGAACACGTCCGCCCGGATGTCGCGCAGCACGTTCTGCCCGAGAAAGCTGATGGCGAGCGTGAAGCCGTACTGCAACCCGAACTCCACGACCTTGAGCGCCATGTACCCCAGCGCCGCGAGGGTGAGGCCCCGGTACAGACTGTCCGTGTTCAGCGAGCCGTCGCGCTCGAAGGGCAGCAGGTAGGCGTCGATGGCGTGCCGCTGGATCAGGCCGAAGACGGGCTGGGCCACGGCGATCAGCAGCGCCAGCACGATGCCCAGCACGACGAGGGGAACGTAGGGCCGCAGGTAGACGAGGATACGCCGCGTCAGCCCGGCGTCGAAGTTCTTCTGCGCGGCGTCGAGGGGATCGGGGACGGTCATTTCACGGCTTCCTGGGGTTGGCGGGGCCGCTGTTCGAGATCGTTGGCGGCGGCCTCGGGGTCGAGGATGGGCTGGTCCTCCGCGTCGAGGTCCGAGGCGAGGCGCTGGAGGCGTTCGAGGTCGGCGTAGTGGCCGCCCGCCGCGAGGAGGTCGTCGTGCGTGCCCTGCTCGACCACCCGGCCCCCGTCGAGGACCACGATCTGGTCGGCGTGCCGCAGGGTGCTGACCCGGTGCGCGATCAGGAAGACGGTCTTGCCCCGCGCCACCTCGCGCAATCCGTCGAGGATGCGCCGCTCGGTCTCGGTGTCCACCGCCGAGAGGCTGTCGTCGAGGATCAGGATGCTGGGGTCGCGCACGATGGCGCGGGCGATGGCCGTGCGCTGCCGCTGCCCGCCGCTGAGGGTCACGCCGCGCTCGCCGAGCAGGGTGTCGTACCCCTTCGGGAAGGTCTCCACGTCGTCCGCGAGTCCGGCCAGCCGCGCGGCCTCCCGCACCCGGTTGAGGTCGGGTTTTTGTGCAATTTCCGGCGGCGCGGGCGTCTTCACCACGCTCACCCCCGTGGGAATGCCCGGCAGGTCGCGGTTATCCAGCCCGAAGGCGATGTTGTTGGCGATGGTGTCACTGAAGAGGAAGGGTTCCTGCGGCACGACCGCGATGTGGTCGCGCAGGGTCCGCAGCGGGATCGTCCGCACGTCGCGCCCGTCAATTCTGACCGTGCCGCCCGTTGGGTCCAGACTGCGCGTGACGAGCTGGGCGAGCAGAGTCTTCCCGCTCCCGGTCGGACCGGTGATCGCCACGAAGGTTCCGGCGGGCACGTGCAGGTTCACCCCGTCGAGGACCGACTGCCCCCCGTAGCGCAGCGAAACGTCCTCGAAGCGGATGTCGCCGTGTAGGGTTCGCACCCTCACCTCCGTGCGCTTCCGCTCGTCGAACACGCTGGGCCGGGCGTCGAGCAGTTCACGCAACCGCAGCCACGACGCCAGCCCGCGTTGAGTCACGCCGGTAATCCACCCCACCATGAGCATCGGCCACGTCAGGCGCTCCAGCGTCCCCACGAACTGCACGAACATCCCCACGGTGAAGGTCCCGTCGTTCCCCGGATTCAGGATCAGCCGCCCGCCTACGAGGAGAATCAGCCCGAAGGCGAGGCCGATGAGGAGGCTCATGAAGGCGCGCAGCGGCCCGTCCACCTTCGCCAGGGCGACGTTGCGGCGCAGCAGCTCCAGGTTCATCGCCCGGTAGTCGGCCACCTCGCGGTCCTCGATGGCGTACCCCTTGACGACCCGCGCCCCGCTGAAGTTCTCCTGCGCCTTCGCGGCGATCAGGCTGCCCTGCTCCTGCACGAGCGTATGCCGCTTGTTGATCAGCCGCGCGAGGTAGGCCAGGATGCCCACGATGATGGGCAGCACGCCGATCACGATGAGGGTCAGTTGCCAGCTCAGACCGAACATCACGGCGAAGGCGGTCGAGAAGCCCGACACGATGTTCACGATCTGCCACGCCCCGAAGCCCAGCATCTCGCGCACGGCGTTCAGGTCGCCCGTCAGCCGGTTCATGATGTCGCCCGTCCGCGCCCGGTCGTAGTAGCCCTTGTCGAGCGTCTGGAGGTTGGCGTAGATGTCGCGCCGAATCTCGTACTCCGTCTGCCGCGAGGCGACCACGATCTGCCGCCGCATCACGAGCATCAGCGTCCCGGCAGTCAGCGCCGCGAGGACGACTCCGGAGGCGTACAACCCCACCTGTGCCAGCGTGACGCCCGCTGTGCCGCCGTCGGCGTCGGTCGCGCCCGTCAGCCCGTCGATGGTCAGGCGAATGAAGTAGAAGGGCAATAGGTTCACGGCGTTGGCGACGACCACGGCGAGGAGGCCGATCACGTACTGCCGACGGTGGAGCCGCAGGTAGGGCCAGAGGGTTTTGAAGCTGTCCAAGAGGGCCGCCTTGATGTGGAGGGAAAGAAGAGGCAGGAGGGTGAGGATCATGGGCCGCCGAAAGGCCCGCAAGACCGCCAGTGTACGCCGCCTGGCGAGGTGGCAAATGCGCCCAATGGCGGAGTCCGGCGACAGCTAAGGTCCGGTGAACGCGGACGCGGGACAGGGCGCAGTCGTGTTGACACCCCTGGGGGGCGGTGCTACTATTCACAGCCGGAAGTCCGCGCTCAGGCGTGCAAACTTCCGCGCTCGGGGGCTGAGGCCCATGCTTTCGGCGTCAGGGAAAGGTGCCACTCTAGCTCAACTGGTAGAGCACCCGACTTGTAATCGGAAGGTTGGGAGTTCGATTCTCCTGAGTGGCTCCACACCGCCCAGAGCGGGCAATGGAAGAGGGGCTGGGCAAGACGGGTAGGTGGCCGAGTGGTTAAAGGCGACAGACTGTAAATCTGTTCACGTACGTGTACGGCGGTTCGAATCCGCCCCTGCCCACCACACGCGGGAATAGCTCAGTTGGTAGAGCGTCAGCTTCCCAAGCTGAATGTCGCGAGTTCGAGTCTCGTTTCCCGCTTTTCCGCGCTCTTGTAGCTCAGTGGTAGAGCACTCCCTTGGTAAGGGAGAGGCCGTCGGTTCAATCCCGACCAAGAGCTCCAGTGAAGAAGGTGGCCCGCTTCCCCGGCAGGCCACGTTCTCTTTTGACACATCCCCTCTCTTTGCCGGACTCCCATCATCTTCTTCACGAAAGCTCTCTATGCTGTTCGGGCTGTCCCGAAGTCGGGACTCCCTGTCAGGAGGAATCCAGTATGGCCAAAGGAACGTTTGAGCGGACGAAGCCCCACGTGAACGTCGGGACGATCGGGCACGTGGACCACGGCAAGACCACGCTGACCGCCGCGATCACCTTCACCGCCGCCGCCTCGGACCCCACCGTCGAAAAGCTGGCCTACGACCAGATCGACAAGGCCCCCGAGGAAAAGGCCCGTGGCATCACCATCAACACCGCCCACGTCGAATACAACACCCCCGCCCGCCACTACTCCCACGTCGACTGCCCCGGTCACGCCGATTACGTCAAGAACATGATCACCGGCGCGGCCCAGATGGACGGGGCCATCCTCGTGGTCTCGAGTGCCGACGGCCCGATGCCCCAGACCCGCG